>CAKOMQ010000017.1 GCA_934096715.1 uncultured Bacilli bacterium | reverse complement strand
GTGTATGAATTACCTACTAGTTTATCTTGAGTATTTGCTGTATTTGTTACACTACTTGTTAGTGGTATTGATACACTATTTCCTTTTGTTAAATTTTTAATTTCTCCACTTACTATGATTCCATTAGTTCCAGCAGTTGTTAGTTCCTTTAAAGTCATTTCTTTATCTCCAACTACTACTTTAACATCTGAGTCTGAGTTATCTGTTATTGGAGTTGTTACTGTCGCTGTTACCTTATAATTATAAGTACAGTCTAGTGCTTCATCTCCTTCTGGTAAACTTGCTGTTGCTAATGTATAATTTGGATTAGTTTCAAGTGCTAGTCCATTTTCATTTTCATTAGCATAATAAGTCTTACCTGCATTTGCTTGACTCATTAAATTTGCATCTAAATTTAAATATAACTTAGATGTTTTAATTTGCATTGTTGGATTTCCTAAGTTGTTTGCTTTACCTGTTACTTTTGCCCCTGTTTTGTCACTTGTTGCATTTATACTAAAGTATGCATATGTTCCACCAATTAATAGTAATAATGCAAAAGCAAGTGCTACAACTATAAGTTGTTTTTTGTTCATGTTTATCAATATAACCTTCTTTCTAAACAATAAAACTTAACTACCTTTTTACCATCAAAATAATCTTATCAAGATTTAAATGGAAATGCAACAATTTTTTATAATTTTATTAGTTCGTATTCTCTAGAGCCAAAATCAAGTTGACTAGCGGCTTCGATAGTATGTATTCCATGTCTAGATTCTATTCTTTCAATTAAGTGGTTTTTACCTGGGTCAGTACTATTATAAACTAAATCAATACATGCTTGATCTATAGCTATTGGATCTATACTAGCTAGAATACCGATATCTTTCATACATGGATCTTCGGCTTTAGCGCAGCAGTCACAGTCTACTGACATGTTTGTCATAACATTTATATATGCTATATTATTTTTAAACATATTATGAACACTTGATGCAGCATCTGCCATTGATTCTAAAAATTTATCTTGTTCTGCTATATTATCCCATAATACATTTTGATCTAGAACTTTACCAGCAGAATGGATATAAGCTTTACCACTAGATGATGCACAACCTATTGAAAGTTGTTTTAAACTTCCGCCATATCCACCCATTGGATGTCCTTTAAAATGAGATAATACTAGTAGAGAATCATAATAAGCTAAGTTCTTACCTACATAGTTTTTCTTAATTATTTTACCATTTGGAATATCTAGAACTAAGTCTGGTCCAGTTGAATCCATTATATCAACATCAAAATATTTAGACCAGCCATGTTTTTCCATTAAGGCTTCATGTTTACTAGTTGTATTTCTACTACCAGCATAAGCTGTATTACATTCTACTATCGTACCATTTACTCTTTCTATTATTGGTTTAACAAATTCAGGTTTAATATAATTTTGATTACCTTCTTCTCCTGAATGAAGTGTAACAGCAACCTTACCTTTTAATTCAATATTTAAAGAATTATAAATTTTTACAATATTATCTGGTGTAATGTTTTCAATAAAATATACTTTACTTTTCATAATCATTCTCCTAAAAATATTATACACCTTATGAAAGAAAATAACAAAAATTGTTGATTATTAATAGCAATAATTGTTATAATCTTGCTTGAGGTGTGAAATGAAAAAGAAATTTAAATTTTTTAAGGACTACATAGTAAACTTTTTTAATGGTTTATGTATGGCAGCCGCTGATAGTGTTCCAGGAGTATCAGGTGGTTCGATAGCATTTATCTTAGGATTCTACGATAAACTAATAGATTCTATAGATGGTGTTAGAAGTAAAGATAAAAAAGAAAGGAAAGAAGCATTAGGTTTTCTTATTAAATTAGGAGCTGGTTGGGTTATAGGTATGGCAATTAGTGTACTTATACTTACTAGTGTATTTGAAAAGAATATCTATAAAATAAGTTCTTTATTTATGGGATTCATAATACTTAGTATACCTATTATATATAAAGAAGAAAAAGATAATATAAAGAATCATTATAAGAATATATTATTCTTTATAATAGGAGCTTTATTTGTAATACTTTTAACTTATGGTAACTCATTTATTAATGCTTATGCAGATATAAAAGATGTTACATTAGTTTCTGCTATATATATATTTATAGCAGGTATGATAGCTATAAATGCAATGATTTTACCAGGTATATCTGGATCTACTATATTATTAATATTTGGTTTATATTTACCTATAATTAATGGTATAAAAGATATATTACATTTTAACTTTGATCCATTTATTGGTTTATGTATATTTGGCCTTGGAGTATTAACTGGTATATTCTCTACTATTAAATTAATAAGAAAATCATTAGAAAAACATCGTAGTCAAACTATTTACTGTGTAATAGGATTAATGATAGGAAGTATATATTCTATTATAATGGGTCCTACTACATTAGATACTCCACTAGATCCAATTAGTTTTAGTACATTTAGTATATTATTCTTTATAATAGGTGGAATAATAGTTATAGGACTTCAAAAAATAAAAGAAATGATGGATAAGAATTAATCATCATTTCTTTTTAATTGTATATATTTTTTTAACCATTTAGTAAAGCTATTAGTATCTTGATACCTATCATAATCTTCATCACTATTAGGATCTAAGTAAGATATTATTTCTCCTTTATCTACTATAATAACAGAAGGTGCATATTTAACTGTATCATGTAAATAAGTATCTTTAAAATCTTTATATGATATAGAATACATAGATATATTATATTCTTCCATTACACTTTTAAATATATTTTCACATGGTATTTTCATACTACAATAATTATTATAAGTATATAAAAGATATGTAGTATCTAGTTTATTATTAATAGAAGTACTATCTATACTAATAAATTCATTATTATTATATAAGTTATCTTCTAAATAAATAGTATTATTAGAGCAACCTGTTAATATTATAATAGTTATAAATATTAAGATATATTTTTTCATTATGATATTTTATGTAGAGATTTAAAATCTATATTATAATATGGAACTTTACTAAAGTTATAATAGTCTTTACCATCTATAGTAGTTTTAACTTCTATACTATTTTTACCTTCATAATACCAGTAACCACCTATATCATATATTTTATCTTTATTCCATCCTAGACTAATTAACATGTCTTTAACTTGTCCTGCATATCCACCTGCACCACACATTATAAAGATATTTTTATCTTTAGGAAATATAGCTTCTAAGATAGATAATGATTCAGTATAGTTAGGTGTATAACTACCATCATCATTTAATGTATATAAAGTGTCTCCAGTATAAAGTCCACTTATATTTTCTTTTTCTTTTTGTTTAATATATTCTTCTGTATAACTAGCTAAATATGGACTAGGTATTACTTCAAATCCTTTTATATAACCAGTAAGATATCTATCTCCACCTTTATTCTCCCAATTGGCACTATCAACTAACATTCTAACATCACGATATACTGTGTCAGTTCTATTAAGATAATCATCAATAGTTGTTTCATTTATATTCTTATCTATTCCATACTTACCACGTAGACCACTTGATAATTCTGGTTTTGGAAGTGGTTTCTCTACTACTCCTTTCTCATTAAAAATAAAATATGATATAACTCCCCCTAGTAATAAAGATAATACTATTAATATAATGTTCTTTTTCATAACTCTTCCTTTCTAATTTCCGGTTTTGACCGGACGTTTTTAATTCTAAACCGGACGTTTTGGTGTTTTTTCCATAAATCGTTCGGTTACAACCGGACTTTTTTTCTCTAAACCGGACTACTTATCTAATCTATTATTAATTTTTTCTCCTTTCTAACTTAATTATACCTATTAATATAAAAATATAAATAAATTAGAAGTTGAAAAAACTCAACCATGAGTTGAGTTATACATAAAGCTTTTTAAATTCTTTAGGACCTATCTTCATTACAATTAAATATAATATTATAGTTATAATACTCATTAAAGTTATATGTAATATAATTGAAGTAGATATGCTAGTCCATTTTGCTAAAAAGTATAAGATAAATAAACTTAGAATAAAAGTCCCAAATCCTAAGAATACTGCCAAAAAAGAACTTAAACTTTGTTTTACTACTTCTGTATCACTAGCAAAAGATAGTTTTGGATACTTTAAATTAATTAATATTCCTGCTATACTAGTATATAGAACTGATACAATACCTATTGCTAGTAAGAATAAAATATATACAAAAGATGTTTTGTATGCAATTATAAATATAATAATACTTAATATTATAAATGGTATTTCTACTATAAATGGATAGATTATTTTAGATTTAATTATTACTTTTTCACTTATCGGTAAACATTTAATAGTGTTAATATTCTTGCCTTCTAAAGATATACAAGAAGATGTAAGAGATGTTGATAATCCACTAAATAAAACTACTAAATAGAAGATAATTGCCATATTAAAGTTTGTTATACCATAATCCACTAAGATACCATTTATTATTTCTTTGCTATCAATAAATAACATTATAGATGCTCCGACTAAAATAATTAATCCAAAACACGAATTAAACATATATACTGGAGAATAAGTTAGTCTTTTTAATTCCTTTATTACTAAAGTTTTAACAGGTTTATTATTTTTAAATATGATTTTATTAAGAGTACTCTTTTCTTTATGATTAATCTTTTTAATAAAGATTAAATTATAATAATATTTAGAAAAGAAAATTATAAATATTATAAATGGTATTAAATTAATTAATAATAATTTAAATAAATCTTCTAAATTATATGAAGTTATTAAGTTAATATAGAGTCCAATTGGATAATATATTTTAATAAGTAAGTCATTAATACTAGTGGCATTTTGAACTAAATTTTCTAAGAAGCTATCCATATTGTATCCAAGAAATGTTATTATGATAAATATTAAGATAGTCATAATTGCTTCTGCTATTTTATGGTTATTACTTTTATTGCTTACTAATCTAATTAGATAACCTAAGATAGAAGATATAATTGTAGGTATTATAGGTATTAATAAGATCATTAAAATACTTATAAAGTAAAATGATATACTTGGATGTTCAAAATAAATATAAACTATTATTGCTGGTAATAAGAATAACATATTATATAAAACTTGAAATAAGATAAACTTAAATAATCTAACAAATAATATTTTAGATTTACTAATAGGCATAGAAAATAATAAATCATTATCTTTTGAATCAAATAATATACCTTGAGACTTATAGATACCTTCTAGAAATGTGAAAAATGTTACAATAATTATAAATATACTTAACATGACAAAGGTTAGATTAACAGGATGAAGTATTTTAGCTATTTCATAAGCATATGTTCCTATACCAAAACCTACTGCGGTAAATAGAAAAAATGGAAAAAGATATTTTTTTACTAATTGAGATTTAACATTAGATTTAAGACTAAATATATTCATATCTTCTGTTAAAACTGCTTTTAACAAAGATAACATATTATTCTCCTAACTCAAGAAATACTTGTTCTAGTGATTCGTCATTAACTATATCTTTCATTTTACCTATTTTAACTATTTTTCCACCCTTAATAATCGCAACACGATCACATAGTTTTTCAGCGACATCTAAGATGTGAGTTGAAAAGAATACTGTTTTACCAGACTTAGCCATATCATGCATTATTTTCTTCATATCAAAGACAGCTTTAGGATCTAGTCCAACAAATGGTTCATCCATAATTAAAATATCTGGATTATGAGCAAGTGCAGCGATAAGAGCTACTTTTTGTTTCATACCGTGAGAGAAACTGTTAATTTCATTTCCTAGTTTATCATCTATTTCAAATATACGAGCAAGTTCTAATACTTTTTCTTCTCTTTCATTTTTACTAATATTATACATATCACATACAAAATTAATAAAATCTATAGCACGCATATTTTCATACATATCTGGATTATCTGGTACGTAAGCCATTTCCATTTTACATTCAATAGGATTTAATTTAATAGATTTATTATTTATTAAGATATCTCCACTTTCAAAATCTAGTATACCTACTATTGATTTAATCATTGTAGTTTTACCTGCACCATTGTGTCCGATAAAGCCAAATATTTCACCATTTTTAACATCAAAACTAATGTCATCTAAAGCTTTTTTAGTTCCTGTGTAAGTTTTACTTACATTTTTTATTTCTATCATGTTCTTCTCCTTTCTTAAATTGTACCATATATTTAATACAATAATTAACTTTTTTCATAATATTGTTGATTTAATAAATAGTTTAGTTATATAATAAGACTTGGTGGTGATGGTATGAAAAGTTGTTATTTAAGTCCAGAAAGAATGTTAGAAATAGAAGGGTATATTAATGATGAAGATATTAGTAATATACAAGAATTACTTCATAATGAATATGAAATAAACTATTATAAAGTTGCATTTAAATTACCTAAAAGGTTTTTTGATGTAATGTTAGAAATAGAGAGTATGTCTATTAAGAATAGAGAAAAAGCTTTAATAGAATATATATCTAAAAAATTCTATATTAGCAAAGACTTGGTTATGATAAGATTAAATCAAGTATATGCAATGAATGATTATTTAAAAGAGTCTAAAGTTAAAGTAGATAATACATCTCCTAGAGTAAGAGTCAAAAAAAATAATGAAGAAAACTAAACTTCATTATTTTTTTCTATTTTAACAAGTACTTTTAGACCATTAATGTCTAATTCTTCAGTTAAATCAGAAGCTTCAGTTATATTTATAGCTAAAGTTTCTTTTTTAATATAATCACTATAATCTTCTAATACTTTTGAGAAATCCAATCCACTATAGTAAATATTAATACGATCACTTACTTCTAATCCACTTGTTTTTCTTAAGTTTTGAATTTTACTAACAAATTCTCTAGCATGTCCTTCTAATATTAAATCTTCTGTTAGATTAGTATTTATAATTATAAATAAGTTATTAATTGTACCAACATCAAATCCTTCTTTAGCACTTATTTTAGTTTCTACCATATCACTAGTTACTACTTCATTATTAAATTCCAAATTATCTAATGAATTTACTGTAGTTAGGAATGTTTCAAACTCTTTAATTTTTGGTCCAAATAATTTACCTACTACTTTATAGTTTGGTTTATAAGTAATATTCATATATTCACTTAAATCTTTTACATAATTTAATTCTTTTATATTTAGTTCTTCTTTAATAAGATCAGTTAAATCACTTATCTTATTATATATAGATTCAGCTATAATAGCTTCTTTAAGTGGAGTTCTAACTTTAATCTTAACTTCTTCACGAACATTACGACCAATTGAAATTATGTTTTTAACAAGTTCCATTTTTTCTTCTAAAGATTCATCTATTAGACTTAAATCATATTTAGGGAAATCACTTGTATGTACTGAATATTCATGAGTTAAGTTAGTATATATTTCTTCTGATACATATGGAGCAATAGGCGCTACTAACTGAGATAGTCCTACTAATACTTCATATGTAGTTATATAAACACTTTTTTTACTATCATCTAGAGTACTTCCCCAGAATCTATTTCTATTTCTTCTTATATACCAGTTAGATAGATCATCTGATACAAAGCTAGTAAGAGCTCTTACTACTTTATTTAAATCATATTCATCATAGCTATCAGTAACATATTTTACTAAACTATTATATTTACTAATTAACCATCTATCAATTTCTTCTCTATCTTTAACTTCTATATTACATTCACTAATATTAATATTATCTGTATTTGCATATAAACTAAAGAAGTTATAAGTATTTTTAAGGGGATTAAAGAATTTAGAATGAACTTCTTTTAATCCTTCTATATCAAATTTTATTGGTGTCCAAACAGGACTTACATATGGTAAATAGAATCTTACTGTATCAGCACCATACTTGTCCATAGTAGTAAATGGCTCAACTATATTACCACGACTCTTACTCATTTTTTTACCTTCACTATCAAGTAATAAGTCATTAACTAAGACATTCTTATAAGGACTTTTACCTGTTACAAAAGTACCTATTACCATTAATGTATAGAACCAACCACGAGTTTGGTCAATTCCTTCACAAATAAAATCAGCTGGATATTGACTCTCCCATAGTTCTTTATTTTCAAATGGATAATGATATTGACTAAATGGCATTGAACCTGAATCGAACCAACAATCAATTACATCTGTAACTCTTGTCATAGATTCTCCACATTCTGGACATTTAAGATGAACATCATCTATAAATGGTCTATGTAATTCGATAGACTCATCGATGTTTTCAATAGCTTTTTCAACTAATTCTTTTCTAGAGCCAATCATTTCATTATGACCACACCTACAAGTCCATAAAGGAAGTGGTGTACCCCAATATCTATTACGACTTATTGCCCAGTCATTTAAGTTTTCTAACCAGTTACCAAATCTCTTTTCTCCAACATATTCTGGATACCAATTAACTGTTTTATTATTTTCAATTATTTTGTCTTTTATTTTAGTAACTTCTAAATAATAACTTTCTTTAGAATAGTAAATAAGTGGTGTATGACATCTCCAGCAATGTGGATAGTTATGAACTATTCTTTGTTTTTTAAATAACTTATCATTTTCTTTTAAGTATTTAATAACATCTAAGTCAGCATCAAATACTAAAGTACCTTTCCATGGACCCATAGTATATTTACCGTCTTCTCCAACTGGATTTAAGTATGGTAAGTTATATTTTTTACCAACATTTGCATCATCTTGACCAAAAGCAGGAGCAATATGAACAACACCAGTACCATCTTCCATAGTTACATAATTATCACATGTTACAAAGAATGCTTTCTTATCTACTTTTAATTCAGGTATTAATTGTTCATATTCTGTATATTCTAAAGTAGAACCTTTAAATGTATCTAGAATAGTCACTTCATCTCCTAGAACTTTATTTATAAGAGTTGTAGCTAAGATAAATTTAGTTCCTTTACTCTCTACTAAACTATAATCACTATCAGGATTAACACATAATGCGACATTTGCGATAAGTGTCCATGGTGTTGTTGTCCATACTAGGAAGTATTCATCACTATCTTTCTTTTTAATTGGTACAATTACTGTATCAACACTTACTTCTTCATATCCTTGAGCTACTTCATGACTAGCAAGACCTGTTCCACATCTAGGACAGTATGGAAGTATTTTAACTCCTTGATAAAATAATCCTTCATCAAAAAATTTCTTAAGTATCCACCATTCTGTTTCAATATAATTATTATCATATGTTACATAAGGATTCTTAATGTCAATAAATTGACCCATCTTTTCAGTAAGGCTTGTAAATGATTTTTCATTTTTCCAAACACTTTCACGACATTTTTGATTAAATTCTTTAATACCATATTTTTCTATATCTTTTTTACCACTAAATCCAAGTTCTTTTTCAACTTGTAACTCAACTGGTAAACCATGCGTATCCCATCCTACTTTTCTTAGCACTTTAAATCCTTGCATAGTTTTATATTTACAAATACTATCTTTTAAGAATTTAGCCATCATATGATGCAATCCGGGATGTCCATTAGCAGTAGCTGGGCCATCATAGAACACAAAGTTAGGAGCATCTTTTCTATTTTCAATACATTTATTTAAAATATCATCTTTACTCCACTTCTCTCTTATAGAAGCTTCAACTACATCTACGCTTTCATTAGATAAACTTTTAAATTTTTCCATAATACAAATTCCTTTCCATTAAAAAAATTCCATAAATAGGGGCGAATAATAAGTCGCGGTACCACCCTAATTCATGAAATTATATTCATCTTTCTTTGTTAACGCAGAATATCACTGCGGGTATATAAACCTACTCCAAAGGTGATTTATATAAGTATCCATTATTAGTTTCCACCAACCACTAACTCTCTATAAACTTTCTCTTATATACATGTCCTTTTTCAACATATTTAACATATTACTAATTATATGCATTTTTTTAAGAGTAGTCAACCCCTTTACTAAAAGAACTCTCTATTTCTAGAGAGTCATCTATATATAAAGGCATACTTCTAGGTTATAGATAGAAAGCGAGAGTATGCTCTTTATACTATGGTTAATTATCTAAGATATACGGATCTGTATACGTCCCTGTACCACTTGTTGATATTACACTTTTTTCTAAAAAGAATACTGGTCGAACTGCATATGCGTTCTTCATATTAACATAATTCAAATATCCACTAGCATTTATTGTCCAGTTATACGTTGTCATTGAAGGGCCACTACCACTTACTTCTCCCGTTCTTGCAAATAATTGCTCAGTTGTATAATTACCACTAGTATTACCATATCTATTATTTCCTAAAAATAGCCAACTGGTTTTTAATGTGTTTCTGTTAGAATATGTCCCTGTTGTCAATGATTTAGCTGTTTCTCCAAGAGATAACACATAATCACTTGCTCTCATTAAAGATATTTTTTTATGTAAACTGTAGGTGGTATCCCAACTACCTTTAGTGTTAGATTTTGTACTTCTATTTGTCTCATGCAAATATATTTCTGTTGGCGTCACACTATTATAATAATTCGGACCATTCTCATCTACGGTTAATGTATTAACAAATGTATCATCATAATAACTTGATAACATATTATACCAATGGCTATCTTGCATGTAAGTATATAATGTTTTATCATTAATAGTTGAAGCAATGCCTAAATGATAAAATCCATACACAACTATTGCATTATCGTCATAAATATAATTTTTAGACAAACTAGTTAATTTAATGAGTTTAACTTTATTATCAAAAACCCCAATTATTCTATACATATAATCATCAAGATTACTTGTGCATGTTGATTTATCATTTGTTCCAAAACATACGAAATTAGATGGAGTACTTGCAGAATTATAAGAACCTGTACCAACATATCTATATCCATCTCCTTCTAATCCACTTTGCCACATTTCGCCTTTATTAACAAGTAAATCAGCAAAAGAATAAATAACATAAGAGTTAGCAATGTATCCGGCATCATCTATAACATGCACATAATACTTTCCGTTCTTTGGCATTTCATATGTAATTGTTGAAGTAGTTACACTTTTCCATTTACAATCATTAATTTCTAATTTATTATTTATACAATATTTAAGTGATTTTCCTATTCCTTTCATTATTGTCGCTGTTAATGTCGATCCAGAATTATTAACTTTTATGGACAGTTCGTTTATTTCTAGCTTTGATAGTATTATTGGATTATCTATACTTCCTGATCCACTAGAAAACGTTTGGTTATTATTTAAATAAAAAGTTGGTCGAACATAGTTAGAATTAAAAGTGTAATCAGTATAAACATATCCCCCTACACCTATTCCCCAAGCGTGATAATAATAATTATCATAATTTCCATACAAAGAAAGAGTCCATTCCTGAATAGATTGTTGACTATTAATATTGCTTGAATGAAGCCAGCCCGTTTTTAATATTGCTCTATTGTCATAAGTTCCAGATGTTAATTTTAGAGCGTTTTTACCTAATGATAATGCATAATCACTCACATACATTAAACCTATTTTTGCACTCGGTGTAGTCCACTCACCTACTGTACTTGTTTTTGTACTTCTATTCATTTCATGTAAGTATATTTGACTTGGTGTTAATCCATTTTGATAATTTGGTCCATTACTTCCTTCATATGTTTTTGTATTTACTGCACTCCATGTCCAATTTTCTATTCTATCACTCCACGAAGTGTCTTGCATATAATCATATAGTGTATTTGTTAAGAAAGCACTTCCATTTAACGCTTGATATATGGTACTATCTTTCCAACTTTCAATGGGACTATAGTTATAAGAATCTCCACCATAAATCATTTCATCTAGTAAAGTATATTTTATTAATTTAGCGTGTTCTATTTTGTTATTATCAGAAAAAACCCCTATTATTCGATACATGTATTTATCTGGATTAGATGTGCACTCTGATAAATCTGTAGTTCCAAAACATATGTAATTATTTGGATTTGGTCCTACATATCTATATCCATCTCCTTCTAATCCACTTTGCCACATTTCGCCTTTATTAACAAGATGCTTTGTTAATTTTGTTCCATGATAATTTTTATCAAGATCACGCCACATATCAAAGTACAAATAGCAACTACTTGTATCACTTACTATAATTGATGCTGTTTTAGTGTCTTGATTATAAAGAAGTGAGTCAGCAATTGGTTTTCCTGTGTTATCCATACAACTAGATTTTGTTTGATTATAAAAATATTCATATCCTGGAAATGCATCAGATGATGATTCCTTATATTCTCCATTTTCATCTTCTATCATAATTGCAAAAAGATTAGTGTTTTTTAAGTCACTACTTCCAAAGATATATTTATCTAAATTTTTATTGTTATATGAAATTATAGCAAATGTAATTAATAGAAGTTCTATTAAAGTAAGTGCAATAATTAAAGTTCTCTTTTGTTGTCTCTCGCCCCCCCCCAGTAGGCTTTTTAGCTTCTGGAAGGTTGCTAATAAATTAGCATTTCTTTTCATGATTTCGGGGTCTCACTTTCTATTTTTCTACTAAAGAAATGATACTATAAATATGAAGAAATTTCAATTGTTAAATTTATGTATATAATTTACAACTATTTACATAAATTAAGTTAGTAAGATATATTCACAATATAAATAATATGATAAACTAGTGTTAGGGTGATTGAAAGTGAAAGATACTATATTCAGAAGTTATGATATTAGGGGTAAATATCCTAGTGATATTAATGAAGATATTGCTTATAAAATTGGACTAGGATATGGCTCGATACTTCAAGAAAAATATAAACAATCTTCATGTTGTGTATCAATGGATAATAGACTTTCATCTCCAAGTATTCATGATTCTTTAATTAAAGGTTTACTAGAAACAGGTATTAATGTAATTGATTATGGACTTACTACAACACCAATGAATTATTATTGTAGATATATTAATAATATTTATGGAATAATGATTACTGCAAGTCACAATCCGAAAGATGAAAATGGTTTTAAGTTTTCTTTTGATAAGTATAGTAATGCTCGTGGTAATATGATTACTGAATTTAGAGATTATATTAAAAAAGAAGTATTTTTAAAAGGTACAGGTTCTTATGTAAAAAGAAGTATACATGATGAATATATTAATCATCTTGTTAATAACTTAAGAATTAGTAACAAGAAATTAAAAGTAGTATTTGATCCCGCTAATGGCGCAGTAACTAGTATACTAGAAGATATATTAAAGAAAGTTAATATAGATTATATAATTATTAATAAAGAATCTGATGGTAGTTTTCCTAATCATCCTGCTGATCCTTCTATTGAAAGTAACTTAAGTATGTTAAAAAGTGCAGTTATAGAAAATAAAGCTGATATGGGAATTGGTTTTGATGGAGATGGAGATAGAATTGGAATAATAGATAATTTAGGTATATTAGTACCTATTGAGATATATGGAATACTTATGGCTAAAGATATGTTTTATGAAGTAGATAATAAAACTTTTATGTATGATGCAAAATGTTCTAATATATTTAAAGATGAGTTAAAAAAGATTAAAGCAAATACTGTAATATGTAGAACAGGTAGTAGTTATACAGAAGAAATGATTCATAAAGATAATTTACCATTTGGTATACAGTATGTAGGACATATAGGAATAAATGATAGATTCTATAGTATAGAAAGTGCTATATATGCATCACTTAGACTTGTAGAGATATTATCTCATACTGATAAAACTTTAAGCGAATTAGTAAGTGAATATCCAAAATACTATAATATAGAAGAAATGCGTATTAATAGTACAGAAGATAAAAAAAGAATAGTAATAGATAATATAAAGAAGTATTGTTTAAGTAAGAACTTCTATATAAGAGAGATAGATGGATTAAGAGTAGAGTTTAGTAATGGTTGGGCTTATGTTAGAGCAAGTAATACAGGTCCTACTATTAACCTAAGATGTGAAGCTAAAAGTAAAGAAGACTTAGATAATATAACTAATATATTTATAGAATTAATAAACAGGCTGAATTAGCCTGTTTGTTTTTTATTGATTACGATAGTTATTACCTAGTAATTCAAAGTCATCAGTAAGATATTTAATTCTTTCTAATATTCTTTTAGCTTTTACTAAATCTTCACTGTCTTTAGTTAGACTTAAATGTTTTAATAATTCATCTTCTGTTAAATTAGAAGTAAAGAAAGTAATCATATTCTTATTCATTCTAGTTTGAAGTATAGTACCTAATATTTCATCTCTACCCCAGTCTGTTACTTTTTCTGCTCCTAGATCATCTATAAGTAAAATATCTACATTCTCTAAATAATTAAGTTTATCACTTACAGTATATAGATTTTCTTTTAAATTACGTAGTAGTTCTGGAAAGTAAATAATTTCAGTACGTATATTATATTTAGTTTTAAGTTCATTAATTAATGCTGCGACTATGTAAGTTTTACCTGTTCCAAAGTTACCATGTAAATATAATCCTTTAGAGAATATAGCAGGATTATAATTTTTATAGAATTCTTTTATCCATTTAAGTAAGTCTTTTCTATTAGTAGTAACTTTTATATTTTTGATAGAAGCATTAAGTAACATATTTTCCTCTTTATTCTTTTCTTTTAAAAGAGTATTTTCTTCTTTTTGATATTTACATGGTATATAAGAAAAGAATAGTTTACTACTTTTATTTTCAGGAAAGAATACATGTCCCCTTACTTTATTTTTACAAGAGTAGATATTAGGGCATTTTTTACAATTATTAAGTTCATCTAAAGTATCATATAATCTAGTAGTATTTCTTTTTATTTCTGATTCATCTATTTTTAACTTCTTAACTAATTTAGTAAATTCTTCATCTTCTAGAGCTTCTAAAATATAAGATTCCACTTTTTTTTCTATTTCTTTATTTTTAGGTATTGTACTCATTATTTAAATCCCTCCAAAAATTCTTTTAATTCTTTATCTTCATCACTGTCTAGTTCTGTATCTTCTATCTTTTCATTAAACCATACTGGAGTTTCTACCACTTTTTTAGTACTTACTTGACTTGTTTTTTTCATAGTCTTTTTATATTCTTTTTCAGCATATTCCATGGCTTCTTTAGCAGTTTTGATACCTGCTCTTTTCCATTGACCAGCAATTGTTTCAACATAGCTTGTAACTAGTTTATTATCGTTTTTCTTTAAGACATAATCAATAAGAACATTTACTACAGCTGGAGATAATTCTAAATCTATAATAAGGGTTTCAATTAATTTTAAATCTTTATTAGTAGGCTTAGCGCCATGATTCTTATACTTAAGAAAATCATATGGAGTAGTATTTTCAAATACCCCAATAATTCGACCTTTCTTAGTATTGTCTCCTAATGGATTTTTTAGATAGTCTGGTTGAGTTCTATAAACTAGGGTTGGAAGTGAACCAGTTTTAAATTGATAATTCTTTCTAGCTATAAGTCTTAAGTTTTCTTTATCTATGTTTCCATATTCATTTAGACTACTTCTTATTAATTCAATCATTTTTAATGTATCAATATCATAGATAAATGATAAATCATTAATAAGTTCTCTAGTTTTCTTATTTAAAGCTCTTTCGTTTATTAATCCTTTAGGTATTGATGACATAATCATATCAAAATCTATTCGATCATTTACTATGACATTGTTACTTTTTCTTTCTCTAAAGTCTTCTGTTAAAGTAAACTTAGTCGCATCAAATACATCATCTAGTTTCTTAGTAATATTTTGATAATCTTTTAAATCATAGTTTACTCTTTTATATAAACCCTTTAAATGATTGTATTCGGCATCCCCAACATTATTGTAAAGAACAACGTTAAGAATCGGATGATTAAAAAATTCTTGTGGCGTAAGGGGAGAATATAATTCATATACGTAGTCATTTATATCTCCTGTTTTAATATAAGAACGTAATAAACCGAAAGATTCAAGTGATTCACGAGCTAGTTTCAACTTATTCATACTGCATTTTAGAAGACTCATTAGATGATGATGTGTATACTCTCTACTAAATAGCTTAGACATATCTAAATCATTCCATAAAGTAAAATATAGGGAAACTGCTAAAGGTCCTACAATTGGCTCATATAAAGCAAATAAAACATTCTTATCTGTATCAGAAAGAATAGTTTTATTAATAACATTATATGTATCAGCTGGTAGTAGTGTTATATTCTCCATAGTAGTCACCTTTCATAAGTATTATATATTATAAATAATATCAAAACAAGAAAAAAAGTTATATTGTTGATAACTTTAAATTTTTGTTAATAACTAATTAAATAGTCCTAAAAAATATTTCTTTTTTCCTTTTTTAATTAAGATAACTAAATTATCTATAGCTTCTTCTTTAGTAACTTGATAATCTAAATCAGTTATCTTTTTATTATTTATACTAATAGCGTTTCCTTCAATCATTTCACGTGCTTCTCTTTTAGAAGAACAGACATTATTATTAACTAATAAATCTACTATATTAGTGTTATCTTCGATAGTAAACTTGCTGATATCTTTTAAGTTTTCAATAATATCTTTACTAGATAATTCATATATTTTATCAGTAAATAAGCTTTCACTTATACTTTTAGCTTTATTATATTCTTCTATTCCATGTAAGAATGTAATAATTTCACGTGCTAAAATATTTTGTGCTAAACGTTTTTCTGGCTCTTTATTATGATCTACTTCGATATTATCTATTTCTTCTTTAGTTAAGAATGTTAATTTTTTTAAGTAATCTATAACACAAGAATCATCAGTATTAATTAGGTATTGAAATAATTCATAACTAGAAGTTTTATTAATGTCTAACCATAAAGCATTACCTTCAGTTTTACCAAATTTAACTCCATTACTATCAAGTACTAAAGGCATAGTCATACCAAATAATTCTGTATTATTTTTCTTTCTAGCTAGTTCTATACCTGTTGTAATATTTCCCCATTGATCAGAACCAGCAACTTGAAGTGTTACTCCCTTATTTTCATTTAACCATACAAAATCCATACCTTGTAGAATTGTGTAAGCAAATTCACAGAAAGTTATACCTGTTTCTAATCTTCTACTAATAATATCTTTATCTAACATATAGTTAACATTTATATATTTACCGTAGTCTCTTAAGAAATCTAGAACATTGATATCTTTAGTCCAATCATAATTATTTACTACTTCAAAGCCAAATATTTTTTTAGCTTGATTAGTTAATCCATCTACATTCTTTAAAACTGCTTCTTTAGTAATCATTTGTCTTTCATTACTAGGTTTAGGGTCTCCAATAAGACCTGTAGCTCCACCAATTAATAAGATTGGCTTATGTCCATGGCGAGCAAGTCTTGTAGCAATTAAGAATGAAGAAAAGTGTCCAATATGCATAGAATCTGCAGTTGGATCTGTTCCAATATAGAATGTTAACTTTTCTTCATTTAATTTTTTTTCTAATTCTGGTGAACTAATATCTTTGATAAGTCCACGCCATTTTAATTCTTCAAATAATGTCATTTTATACCTTCTTTCTAATAAAAAAATTCATAAATTAGAGATAAGGACGAGTTAATACCCGCGGTACCACCTTAATTTATGAATATTTCATACACTTTATAATCTTAACGCGATTAAACGACTCAACTCCAGAGTTGTAAATTCCTTCTTCGTTGATAAATCTATTATAGCATTATTAATAATTATTGCAAGTCCTAAATAATTTCACTATTTAAAACATCTTCGTATTTATCTAATACTAATTCATATAGATTATTAACATCATCATATTCTTTAATATATTTTTTACACATTACATCAAAATCTTTAACAATAGTTTTTCTAAAGTTATCTATAGTAACTTCTTTTCTTCTTATATATTGTTTAATAATTTGTGAGAATGCTTCTTTAGGATTTAATTCAATATTATTTTTTATTTCATTATTCTTTTTAGTAAGAATACAATAATTTAAATAATTCGTAAGTTCTAAACCATCAAGAACAAACTTATCAGTTTCACCTTTATTATTAGCTATTCTTTCAAGTTCCATATCATTAAGTAACTTTTCAAGTATTTCCCATAATTCCAAGCATTTATTTAAATCCGGATCTTTTAAAATAGCATTAGTTTTTCTAATAGGGCTTCTTACTGGTTCAGCTCTTTCTAGTTCTTTCATAACGGCAGTAGCATTGAATCCTACTACTATAGCATACATGTTCTCTATTTTATCAATAACAGGTTTCATATCGACTACTGTTTCACTATCAGCGTGATTTTCTATCTTAACTTCTAATTTAGAAGTATATGTTATATTATCTATAACGTTACGAGAGTTATATGTATAATCTTCACTAGAACTATTAATACTATTACCCAAATGTTTTGCTTTATCTAATTGATAATTTAAGAAATAATTTAAATTATTAACTAGAGAGTGTATAAATCTATTCTCATATATATCATATGTTTCTTCTTTGAAGACATTTAATACTTTTAAAGGCTGTGGCATACCATCTTTATCTATATCTTGTATAAGTTGAGTATGTTGTGCTAAGTGCTTAACACTTTCTTCAGTAAATTTTTTAGCCTTTTCTAGTGGTACTAAACTCTCATCTGATTGAATAAATCTTCTTGGGTTACGAATCATGTTATCAAGTATTGGCATATATTTTTCAAATACTTCTACCCAATTAAATGAATTACTATCACTATTTATTGAAATATCTAGGTCACTCTTACTAGTTTTTAGAAATGCTTTAAAATCATTATTATTGTAATTTCTGACATTAAACTTTTTCATTATTCACCTAAATCATTTTCTTAAGTCTATTTAAATATGCAATACATTCAACCATAGCGCCTTCTCCGAATAATTCATCTAAGTAAGCTACAAAACCATCTATTTCATTTCTAACTAAACCTAAGTTTAATTGGTCGAATTTTCTTAAAATCTTATTAGCAAGTACATAGTCTACACCTTCAACTTCAGTAGCACCACAAGCAACATATGCTGGTACGAATTCAGTTAATTGCTTAACGATACGATTACCAAATGCAATACGGAAGTGTTCAATAATATACTTATCTACTTTTTGTAATTTAGCAAGTACTTCATCACTTACTTTATAGTCTGCTTGACTTCTTAAGAATAAATCTCTTAAGTGTGTATATGAAATTTCTAATTCTTTAGTTTTAGGTGCTTCAAAAGGATCTGCTTTTTCATCAATATTGATTGGCATAGCACGGTCATAAACTTTATCAGTTATCATGAATGTAGAGTCATCGTTATTAATTGTACCAATATACCACATGTTTGCTGGTATTTTAATTTTACCATCTTTCATATTTTTTGGATCGTTATCCCATCCACTAGGTACAACAGATAGAATACGATATTCTTCTTTAGGCATTTCTAATAGTGATAGCATTTCTGCAAAATAATATTCTACACGAGAAATATTCATTTCATCTAGAACTCCTATAAACACTCTATCTTCATATGTTGCTTTATACATTTCAACAAGTAAATCTGTTTCATTAAATCTCTTTGTAAATTCATTGAAATATCCAAACACTTCAGAACGATCTCTCCATGAAGGTTGTACTGGACAAATACATGCATCATTGTTTAAGAATTTACCAAATGCATAAGCAAGAGATGTTTTACCTGTTCCAGAAATACCTTGTAATATAATTAATTTATTACTTGCTAGAGATGCAATAAATAATTTAATTATTTTTTCTGGATAATATAGTTTTAATTCACTAGCACTATAATTTCTGAACATTTCACATAATTCTTTTAAATTAATAGTGTCATTTGTTTTAGCTGGTTTGTAACTTTTCATTTCTTCATCAACTTTAGTTAGACGATTAAAACGAGATTCACCAGTTTGTAGTTTATTAATGATATTTCCATTTTCATCATATTCTACATCGCCAGATTCACTATTTAACATTTTTTCATAGTTTTCCTTTTGATCTTGATATTTAATAATATCTCTATTAAGCATTTCAACTTGTTCCATTAAAGTTTCTTGATTACTTACATTCTTTCTATAACGAATAAGCCTTTTAATACCTTTTACTATAAAGAAGATTATAGCGCCATATATTGCTAATAATACTATGATAGTTAGTATAACGAGTATCATACTAGCTCCACCCATATCTCCTTTATATTCATTAATTATATTAATATAATTAACAATATTAAATGAATTAATAATCCAATCTAATATAGCTTCTAGAACACTTATAAAACCTTTAAATAATGGTGATAAAAAGTCTAGAAAAAAATTTTTAAATCCTGTCATTCACTTTCAACCTCTTTTCCTTCAAATAAATAATTTATATTATCATTTATTACTATAAATTTAATGTTATTAGCTACAAATCTTTTTTCATCAGTCTTGTTATTTTTTAAGAATCCCTTTGTAACTACTAATGTTTTATCTTTATATAAAGATGCATTTTTTATTTTATTTATATCATCATAATAGTAAGACATATTTATGTTAGTTTTATAGTCTTTGTTTAGATCTTTACTAACAAATATAATTTTATCATTTATGCTTTTGTTAGAAGAAATTTTATTAATTTCTGTGATTGTCTTTTTGTTTATAATATCATCATCTAATATGAATAAAACTCTTTTAATATTATCTAGACCAAGTTCTTTATTAAGAAGAATCTTTAGTCGAAGTAATTTATATACGATTTTGTAAAGTCTTTTATCTTTCATTTTATCTGCGTATACTTCATTTACTATGTCATCATCATACTTTTGAAGATCGAGTATTCTAAAGTCATAGTCACAGATATATGTTTCGTATTCATTAGATAATCTAATTAGGTCTACTCTTAATTCACTATTTCCAAGTATTCCAAATACTTCTCGTTGTTTTTTAGTTAAATATTCTAAGTATGAATAAATTAAGTTGATTTTTCTACTCTTCTTCTTGTATTCAATAAATGATAAACCAATTATATTATCTTCAAGAATATCTTCGACATCACTCTTTTGATAGTTTTCAAAAGATAGTCTGTAAATATCTAAAGTACTTTCTAATAATACTGATATTAGTATTAAGTTCATAAATGAATAATTACTCATTATATATTTTGGCTTATTAAAAGTATTTAACACAATTTTGAAAATGTTTATATCAACATGATTTAATATTGCTTCATTTATTTCAAATATGGAATCTTCTAGTATCTCATCACTAATATCTTTATCTAAAAGTATGTCATCAATACAATCTTCTAGAAATTCATCTATTGTCTTTTCCCATCTTAATACATCGTTTGGTGTATCGTAAAAGGCCGACAGTTGATAAGACAGTTTAACTAGCCATTTTCTTTTGAAATACAAATAGTTTTCTACTACGTCCATTTCTCACCCTTCTATTCTTTTTCTTTTATTTTTTTATTTCAACTTTGAATATACCATTAAATGCTTTGTTAGCATCATAGTTTTGTTCAGCTTGAGTTCCTTCAAGAATAAATGAAATATTATATTCTTGAGTTAGTCCTGCTCTTACTGTAACTTTTTCAAATACTGTGTTCGTTCCACTTTTTGGTACGGTAACATAGTTAGAGTGTTCTCCGCCACCATTAGTGCTGTTTATTTTATATTTGAAATTATTACTTGTGTAAGTATTAGTTAAAACGTTTAAACTTATTGAATATGGTACATCTACATCTGAAATATTTTGTACTGTTAATTTAGTTGTACATTCCTTTTTTGCATTTGCTTCTGGTTGATCAGTCGGATATAAATTATTACATTCTATTTCTTCACCAATAACATTTATGGCAGGAATTCTTGTTGTAATTAAATTACTATTATCTTTTATATCATTATAATCTAAATATTTTAGTGTTTCTTTGCCTAAACAATATTCATCACAAATGCCATCACCGTTTGTATCACATTGAATATCACATTTACCGTCTCCATTAACGTCGATATTTAAAGTTGGATATCCAGTTCCATCAGCATCAATAGCCATATCAGGTTTTCCATCTCCATCTAAATCAATATTAATATCTGGCCATCCATCGTCATTTGTATCACAATTTAAATCACATTTTCCATCGCCATTTGTATCCTGATTCATTTTATTGAATAAACTTCCATCTTCTTTAATAACATTGAATGTTGGTATACGATTTCCCATGTAGTCAATGTTACGATCAGGTTTTCCGTCTCCATCCGTGTCTATATTTACATCTGCTATTTCATCATTATTTGTATCAATGTTTAAATCTGGAATACCATCGCCATTTATATCAACATTTAGTTCTGATAATTTCATATCACGTAAATATGAGAATGTAGCCGCACTACTAAGTAGTACTAAAAGTCCAATGTAAAATATAAGAATTGGTAACACTTTTGTTCTTGAGAATGAAAATACTAAATTGGTACCATCGTTTTCTACAGTAACTGAGTTTTCAAGTCTTATTGTTCTTTCATCTTTTTCTTTAGCTAAGTTTTCAATTTTTAATAATGTTTCTGCTTTTACTTTGTCTCTTGAACCGTAAGCATCTTTTAAGATATCTTTTAATAGTTCATTTTGATCGTTGATGTTAAGTTTATTGAATCTTTCTAAAGGCTCAACGTGAGAACTATAACTAATTGTACTTTTTCTACCTTTCATAGACTACCACCTAGTATAAATTATAACTTAATGCAAGGCAAAATGCAATTGATTTACATTAATTTATCAGAATTATTTTTTATATAAAAGAAAATACTGACTTGGTCAGTACTTTGTTTCTTATAAAATTATGCTGTTTTAGATTTAGAACAGGCAAACGATTTTGTTGAACCATTAGTATATGGTGCGATTGTTATTGTAAAACTGTTATTCGATAAGTCATCTTGTGCAGTTTCTGAATTGACTACTACACCTGATATTGGAATAGTTTTATCAGCACCTGTTTCTAACTTAGTTATAGTTCCACTTACGATTACACCATTTGCACCAGCAGCAGTGATTTCTTTTAATGTTTTAGTAGTATCACCAATAGTGATTTTTACATCATCATCACTGTTATCTGAAATAGCGTTTGTTACGCTTGCTGTTAATTTGAAGTTGTATGTACAATCAAGAGCAAATATGCCATCAATTAAGCTTGCTGTTGCTAATACGTAATTCGGATTAGTTGTAAGTGGGGTCCCTACTGTTTGATTATTTGCATAGTAGGTAATACCTTTGTTGTCTTCACCCATTTCATCACTTACAAACTTAAAATATAAATTTTTAGTTGTAGTTGTAAGTGTTGCAGTACCATAGTCATTAGCTTCTCCAGTTACATCTGTTTGAGTAGTGTCATCTTGGATGCCAATGCTAAAATAAGCGTATGTTGCTCCTAGTACAAATATTAATAACATTATAGCACCTATTGCAAACAATATCATATTATTTTGCTTATTACTCTCCATCATATTCTCCTTTACTATAAGTAAAGTGTATCAAAAATCAAGTAAAAACACAACTAACAAATGAAAATGTAAACAATTTTTAAAATAAAAATTATTTATTTACTTTATTATAATACTTTTTTAAGTTTATTATCATTTCTAACATCAAATATTTCTTGCTTTTCTAATAATTTCATTACATGTTTTGCGTGTTCGTTACTTATTTTAAATTTCTTTTGGATTAATGATACAGATACTTTTTCTTCTTTTTTAATATATTTTAAGACTTTGAAATATATTGGTTCTCTTGCAATTTCAAGTAGATTATTTACTTTATCGAATAACAATTTGTTAGCTGATTCAATATCCATATCAGTTACTTTAAATGGTCTTCCAATGATTAGTTTTGGTCTATTCCATATTTTATATTTTCCTGAAATTGCGAATGGCACTATTTCACAGTCATTTTCTAAAGCAAATTTTACGGTACCAGTTTTAAATGGAAGCATGTCATTACCTTCTTTATTAAAAGTACCCTCCGGAAATATACAAATAATTTTATTGTCGTTTAATATTTTTTCGACTTCTTGATAAACTTTTGGATTTTTATTTTTTCTATCAACTGGTATTAAATGCATAGTATTAAAAAACCATCTAGTTATAAAGTTCGAGAATAATTCTTTTTTTGCTATAAAATGAAGTGGTCTATGTGTAGAAGAACATAACAGAAATGCATCAAAATATCCCATATGTCTTCCAGCTAAAATGCATTTGCCTTTTTTGGGTATATTTTCTTTACCAATAATTTTTCCACCAAAGAATAGATAATAGAAAGGTATAGCTAAACGAGAAAAGAAATAGTAACCTATGTAACTATTTCTCCTTTTCATCATTGTTACTTTCTTCTAACTTTTTAAAAGCTACTTTTCCTACTAAAGTTGTTGGCATCTTTTCAATATATTCATATTCATTGGGTATTGCATAGTAGCTAATATTTTTATTACATAGTTCTTTTATTTCTTTTTTAATTTCTCCATTCAAATCTATTCCTTGTTTTAAAACAATGTATGCTTTAGCAACTTGACCACGGTATGGGTGTGGAACGCCTATGACTGTACAAGCTTCTACTTTAGGGTGTGATAAAATTACATTTTCTATGTAAGATGGATAAACATTGTAACCACTTGATACGATTATTCTTTTGATTCTTTGTTTAAAGAAAATTGTTCCATCTTTATCCATACAGCCTATGTCTCCGGTATGTAGCCAAACATTTCCATCTTCGTGAACTCTTAACACTTGATTAGTTTCTTTAGGATCGTTTAGATATTCGAGCATAACAGTTGGACCACTTATGCATATTTCACCATCTACACATGGTTCGACTGGTTTATGAGAATCAGGTTCAACAATTTTAAAATACATATCAGGAAGTGGATAGCCAATTGAACCGTACTTATAGCCATTTTCTGGAGACAAACATGTTGCACCAGTTGATTCGGTTAATCCATATCCTGGCCTTACTGTTGCCGTTGATCCGTGTTCTTCTAGATATTTATCGATTGCTTTCTTTTGATTTTCTGATAAAAAATCTCCGCCGCTTATAACAGCTTCAACGCATTCCAAATCAGTATCTTTTAATTTTTGCTTTAAGAGTGCTTCAAATAAAGTTGGAACTCCTACTATAAAATTTGGCTTGTGTTTTTTTATTAAATCACCAAATTCTTTTGCTTTAAATTGGGGGATTAATGTACACTTCATTCCAAAAACTAGTGGAGTATGAATACATACTGCTAATCCAAATCCATGAAATATTGGAAGCAATGATAAAAGACTGTTTCCCGGCACTACTTGATTGATCATTTCGTGTGCTTGATATGCAAGGGCATTAAAATTTAGATTTGATAAAAGAATGGCTTTTGGCTTTCCAGTTGTTCCGCCGCTATAAAGGATAACTGCGGGATCATATGCTGTTCTTGGCTCATAACACACTCCAACAAAATCTTTAGCAGTATTTATGAAATTTGACCAAAGCACTATGTCTTCATCATCTTTTGGAATTATAATTTTTCCCATGTTTCCAATTTTATATAAATTCTTTTTTACATATGGCATTGATTCAGATGCAGATGCAACTAATATTTTTTGCAATTTTGTATTTTTCTTTATTCTAAGTACTTTTTCTAAAGCCGCATCTATGACTAACATAAATGTTGAATCAACTTGATTTATATAAGTTTCCATTTCTTTTTCACTTGATAATGGATGAATCATAGTTGCTATAGCACCTATTAAATTTGTGGCGTAGACCATTATTACTCCTTCTGGAGTGTTTGGCATACATATGCACACACGATCTCCTTTAGAAACTCCATAATTTTTTAGAGCTTTAGCAGCATTTTCAATTTCTTTAACAAAATTACGATATGTAACTTTATTTCCTAGATATTCATATGCATTATATTCAGGATATTTTCTAGCAGTTTCCATAATAACGTCGGAGATACTGCCGCGTGGATATTCTAAATTAATTCTTGCACTCTTATAATTCTTTATCCATGGTCTTAATTCTTCTTCTCTTTTAAGTTGTTTTGATTTTTTCATCAATACGCTCCTCTAACAATTTTGGATCATTTAATAATTGTTCAATCATATGAACAGATTTTACTAAATAGTATCCATCTGCAACTCTTTCGTCGATTGTTGCTCCAAATTCACAATAGTATTTTCCATTTTCTTCTTTAATTTCACCAGTAGCAATTAAGCCAGAGCATGTACCAAAATCAGTTAAGTTGTGGTAAATAGCATCACTTTTGATGCTACCAATATTTGATATTATCATGCTACTATAATATAAATTATCTTTGATTAGACTTGCTGGAACATGGCCAATTCTGTCTAGATATTTAAATAATCCTATTATTGGTACTCTTATTATATTAGGAAGCTTTCCTAATATTAGGATAGCATCATTTGCACCTTCACTTTTAGCAGTTTTATTTCTAATGCTGCTGACTTTTTCTTGAATTTTATTTGCTATAGTAAATAGATTATCATCGTCATTAATTGGTATAAGTACCATGACTTCTTCTGAATCGTCATTGAATTCTATTTTAGCAACAAATGAAATTACTAATTCGTTATGTTCATATAAATGTCTATTTGCAACAAATCTATTTAATTTGTTTCTATGATACATTGTTTTTGCAATTGCTGCAGTAAAAATGTAGAAAAACGTCAGTTTTTCATCATGATTTTTTTTATAATCATCTAAGTAGCTTATGACATTTGTTACATCGATTTTTCTATTAATATAAACTTCTCCAAGAGATCTTTTAGGCTTTAAATCAATCAATATTTGATTTAACCCTGAAATATCTCTAACTCTTTTAGCATCTTTTCTATCTCCAAACTTTTTTTTCATATTATACCTTCTTGAGATAATTTTACCATAAATAATAAAGAATTTTCAATATATAGTTGATTTTCTCATGAATTATGATATAATTAGATACGTAGTCGCTTGTTGCAGATGTAGTTTAATGGTAGAATAAGAGCCTTCCAAGCTCCTGACGTGGGTTCGATTCCCATCATCTGCTCCATAAGATAAAATCGTCGCACCAATGTGACGTTAATGATTAAGTCAACTAGAAATAGTTGATTTTTTTGTGCGTTATTGCAAAGAAAGGTGTGATGTGATATGATTAAAATAATTAAGAAGAAAATCAATATGAGTGATGAACTCAAAACCAAAATCGATTGGTCTTGCAAATTTAGTAAGCAGAAATATAAAATCTACGAAGGTTGCTTACGAATTGTTGAACATACTAATCTAGCGTATGTTGAACCTCATAAGGTTATAATAAATAACCAGTTATACTTGTTCTTTAATGAACAGAAATATTTTTATTTAGGGAACTTACAAAATAAAGTTCCATTATCTGAATTATCAGAATACATAGCAAGGCATTAAATTGATTTGAGAGTTTAGATACTCCCATAATATTGGTTGTTTTTGTCGTACAAATAATCAATAAAATCTAGAGGTGTCCTTGTTATGTGACACCTTTTTTGGTGCCTTTCACTACCCTAAAAAGAAAGGAGAATGATAATTATGGATAATGAAAGGAAAACAGCAGGAGTTTATATTCGTGTATCAACAGAAGATCAAGCAAGAGAAGGATTTAGTTTAGGAGAACAGGAAGAAAAATTGCTTCAATTATGTAATTTTAAAGATTTAGAAGTTTATAAGGTCTATAAAGACGCTGGAATATCTGCTAAGGATATGGAACATCGACCTCAATTTCAAGCAATGCTACAAGATATGAAAGAAGGAAAAATAAATTATATTGTTGCTTATAAGCTAGATAGAATTACCCGTTCGGTTCGTGATTTGGAAGAACTAATATCAGTTTTAGAACAATATAATTGCTTTCTACTATGTGATAGAGATGACGTTAATACTTCTACTGCTAATGGAAGATTCTTTGTAAGAATGCTTACAGTTTTATCACAGTTAGAAATAGAAATTGTATCAGAAAGAACAAAATTTGGATTAAATGGTGCAATTAAATCAGGACATATTCCAGGTCAAAGACCATTTGGTTACAAGAGCGCTGATGATAAAACAATGATTATTGATAATGCTACTCGTCCCTATGTAGAAAAAATATTTGATATGTATTTAGAGGG
>CAKOMQ010000016.1 GCA_934096715.1 uncultured Bacilli bacterium | reverse complement strand
ATAAATGCAACTAGTGATAAGACAGGGGCTAAGGTAACAGGTAAAGCAAACAACTTAGGAAATCCAACAATGCAAATAAAAACATCTAAGTTATATCTTAATTTAGATGCAAATTTAATGAGTCAAGCAAATGCAGGAAAGACTTATTATGCTAATGAAAATGAAAATGGACTAGCACTTGAAACTAATCCAAATTACACATTAGCAACAGCACAATTACCAGAAGGAGATGAAGAACTAGACTGTACTTATAATTATAAGGTAACAGCAACTGTAACTAATCCAATAACAGATGGAAGTGACTCAGATGTAAAAGTAGTAGTTGGAGATAAGACGATGACTCTTAAGGAACTTACTACTGCAGGAACTAATGGTATTATAGTAAGTGGAGAAATCAAAAATTTAACAAAAGGACAAAGTGTATCAATACCATTAACAAGTAGTGTAACAAATACAGCAAACACTCAAGATAAACTAGTAGGTAATTCATACACAATAAAAATTGAACCATATACAAGTGGAGATAAAAAAGCATTTTCTTGTAAGTTAAGATATAAAATTGATACAACAAAAACACTTGCACAGAATTTAATTGATAGTGGATGGCTATGGCAAAGTGGACTAGAAGGAGATGGCTATAGATATACAGGAAGTGGCGCAGTAGGAACATCAACTAATCCGGATAACTTTATATGTTTTGGTACTACAGACAAATCAGAATGTACAGCAAATCAAGATAAATATATGTATAGAGTATTAGGAGTATTCTCAGATTCAAATGGAAAAAACCATGTTAAACTAATTAAATATAAACAATTAGGTGAATATGCATGGAATTCTGATGGAACTAAAGATATATCATGGGAAAACAGTGATATGTATAAAGGACTAAATGGTAATTATTTCTTAACAAATACAACATATGATTACCTGCAAAATACAGAGTGGTCAAATAAAATAGAAAACTGGACATGGAGTGCAGTAAATACAAAAACAAACGATGTAAGTAATGGAACAAATTATTACAGCGGTTTAACACCAAGCCAAATATATTTACATGAAATGAATAGAAGTACGAAAACAAGTAAAGTGAGCGAATGGACAAACCCTGTTGCTAAAATAGGCTTAATGTATGCAAGTGATTTTACATTATCATTGGGATCAAGTGCATTAGCAATAACAGGAAGTACTGTTGCAAATCAAGCAACATTAAAAACAGGATGGATGATTCCAACTAATAATGATACTACAAAGTCTTATGAAGAATGGACTATTTCTCGTTTTGGAGCTATTAGCAGTGGTAATTTCTTTGCGTGGTTTGTCTTTAGCCAAGGTAGTGTGTACTACAACAGCGTGTCTATTACGTTTTATGCTGTGCGCCCAGTCTTCTATCTTACATCTGATACTAAAGTTTCTGATGGAGCGGGTAGTCTAGATAATCCATTTATAATAGAAAATTAACTGACTTAACTGTCAGTTTTTTGTTCTAAATATATAGAATATTCATATTATTTTCTAGGAGATGATAAGATGAATATATTAATACCTTTTGAAAAAACTATTAAGTTTTCTAGTCCAATATGTGAAATAACAAAGATTAGTTTAGAACATGATTATACTGTTAATGATGAAAGTATATTAGGTAACTTCTATGTAAGTGGGGAATATAGATGTAATGAAATAAGTGTTAATACTCTTGAATTTAAAGAAACTCTACCATTTAATGTAGAAATTAATAATACTGTAAAAAAAGATACAGTAGATGTTGAAATAAGTGACTTTACTTATGAAATAGTCGATAAAGAAAGTATTAAAGTATGTATTGAATATAAAGTAAGTGCTGAGATAGAAGAACCAGTAGAAATGGAAAGAGTAGATGTTGATTTTGAAGAAGAATTAGAACATCTAAATGATTTAGAACTAGATGCTACTGAAGATAAAGAAGAAGTTGAAACTAAAGAAGAAGATAGAAAGATAGATGAAAATATTAAGAATGATATAATAAATAATATTAGTAGTAATGAGGATGAATATATAACATATCATGTACATATTATAAAAGAAAATGAAAGTATTGAGAGTATCTGTACTACGTATAATATAACTAAGATGGATTTAAGTAGTTTAAATAATTTAGAAGATATATCTATTGGAGATAAATTAATTATACCTAATGAATCTAACTAATAGTATAAAAGAGCTATTTAAACCATATAGATTTACTAAAATTAAGAGTGTTACTATACTTGAAAGTACAAGTGGTAATGTTGTAATAAAAGAAAAGAATAAACATGTTAAAAATATATATGACTATTTAAGTTCTAGAGATTTTAATTATTATCCAAAACTACTAAATGAAGACAGAATAGATGCAAATATCTATGAGTATATAGATGATTTTAATAAAATATATCCCCAAAGAAATGAAGACTTTATAAAGTTAGTTGGACTTTTACATAGTAAAACTTCTTATATAAAAGAAGTGACTGATGATGTATATCAAGAACTATATGAAAATATTAAAAATAATATTGTTTATTATCAAGAATACTATAATAAGTATTATAATTTATTTCTAAAAAGTAGATATATGTCTCCAAGTAATTATTTATTTACAAGAAATTATAGTAAAATACAAGCTTCGTTATTATTTAGTATGGATAACTTAGATAGTTGGTATCAAAGTAGTATAGATAAAGTAAGTGAACGTATTAGTTTAATACATAATAATTTATCAAGTGATCATTTTATTAAGGGAGCTGAAAAGGACTATCTAATAAGTTGGGATAAATCCAAGTTTGATAGTCCTGTTATTGATTTAGTAAAACTATATAAAAGTGAATTCTTTGATATGGAATTTAATTCATTATTTGAAAATTATTTAAGAATTAATCCTTTAACTGAAGAAGAAAAACAATTATTTTTCATATTAATAAGTATTCCTGAAGAATTAGAAATAGATAAGAATGAATTATTGTCTGTTAAGAAAATGCGTTATTTTTTAGATTATATTTATAAAACTGAATTATTCTTAAAACCTTATTACCCTAGTAATGAAGAAGATGAATAAAAGTATTTCTACTATTAGAATAAATATATTATACCTAAAAGGAAGTATTAAAGTAATAATTAATTGATACGCTATAAGTACAAGTAAGGCTACACTTATAAGTACGTTAATAGCGTATTTATTTGTAATTTTTTTCATATAAGTCACCTAATATAATATATTAGTAAAAATATTAATAGTGAATATAATACTTGATAGAGTCTTCCTGTAAAGAAATATTTATATTTAATAGGAGTATCTTTTATAATATTATAAACTTGCATATGAATAGAAAGTCCTCCAAAAGATATAATACTTAAACAAAGGATAGCTTTATTAAATTCACTAGTATTTAGTAAATTAAATTCACTTAAAGATTGAGTTATTTCAAATATACCTTTTAAAATTATACCTATATTTTCATTGGGAATAAAAGTACTTATAAAAATATTACTTATTATCATAAAGAATGTAACTATACCTAGAATAGATAGCATATTATTAATAGATTTCTTAATTGAATTTAATAATACAGTAGATATATTACTTTGATAGTTATTACTACTTAAATATATATTTTTATTATAAACAAGAGTAATAAATATAACTATGTTAGAAAGATAATGACTTATAATTATTATTAATATTAAGTCTCTTGTAAATATACTTGATAATATTGTATATAAGAATAATGGATTAGAAAAGTAAGTACACATTAATAATTTATTACTACTAGTAAGGGATAAATCTTTTTTATTATATAATTCTTTAATGATAAGGCTACTTCCAGGAGTAGAAGAAAATATAGATAGAATTAATACTATTATATAGTTATTTCTTATATTAAATAGATTAGTAAAATAATTTAAAGTATTAGAGTTAATTAAGAAATCATTTATAACAAACATGATAAAAAGAGATGGAAATAATTTATTCTTCCATAATTCAATTGCTTTAATAGTAGTAAGATTAACTATATTATTATTTTTAAATAATAATATAAGTATTAAGGTAAATAGTAATATAATTGATAATTTATTTAAAAATGTTTTCATATATTAGTCCTTTTTTGATATAATGAATTATGGTGATGTTATGCATAATAAAGTATATGAGAAAATAAAAGAATTTATCAAAAATAATTATGTGATGCTTATAGTATTACTTCTTATAGTAGTATTATTTTATATAAAACTTCCATATGTTATTTATAAAAGTGGCGGTACAATTGATCTAAGTAATAGGGTATCTTCTTCATCTATTAAAAAAAGTACAAGTGGTAAATTAAGTATGTGTTATGTAACTCAGATGGATGGCACAATAGCAAATATTCTTCTTTCTTATGTTTTACCTGATTGGGATTTATTTAGTATGAAAGAAGAATTTGGTAATAATTATGAAGATGTTATGACTATTAATAAGGTATACATGGATGAAGGAGTAGATAATGCGATTATCGCAGCTTTTAAGTATAGTGATAAAGATATTACTATTAATAAAGAAATACCTGTTATATCAGGAATTATGAATAAAGAAATAAATAATTTATCTATTGGAGATGAACTACTTGAGATAGATGATACTCCTATTAATAGTATTGATGATGTAAAAGATATTTTATCTAGTAAGGAAGAAAATGTTAAATTAAATATAAAGGTAAAAAATAATAATAAAACTTATAATAGATATGCTTATACTATGAAGAATAATGATGAAGTAATAATGGGTGTTTATATTAGTTATAAGTACGAATATACTACTAGTATTCCTATTAAGATTAAGACTAAGAAAAGTGAATATGGTAGTAGTGGTGGACTTATGATGGCTTTAAGTGTTTATAATTATATAAATGATAAAGATATAACCCATGGACTTAATATAGTTGGTACGGGTACAATTGATAGTGATGGTAATGTAGGTAAAATAGATGGTATTAAATATAAATTATTAGGTAGTAAGAATGCCGATGTATTCTTTGTGCCAAGTGATAATTATAAAGAAGCAGTTAAAGTAAATAAGAATAAAAAACTAGGTTTAAAGATAGTTAAAGTAGATACTTTAGGGGATGCGATTAAGTATCTGGAGAGTTTATAATGAATGCAATATTCTTAGATATAGATGGAGTATTAAATACTCAGGAGAGTTTATATAATCATAATTTTAATCAAGAAGTTGAAATAGATATTGATAAACTTTTATTATTAAAAGAGTTAATTGATAAAACAAATTCTTTAGTAGTTTTATCTTCTTCTTGGCGTATTGGTTTAACTATTGAAGATGGTATTATTAAATCCAAGAGTGATTTTCATGATGACTTCTTAAGCCTTTTGGATATGTATGGGATAACCTTATATGACAGGACTCCATCTATTGAAGGTAATAGAGCAAAAGAAATACATGCTTATCTAAAAATGCACCCTGAAATAGATAACTATATTATTTTAGATGATGAATACGTAGATGATCTTAATTTAATTCAAACTAGTTATTACACGGATGGCTTAACTAGAGAACATGTAAATCTAGCAATAAGTAAATTATCTAGTAGGTTAAGGTAGACAAAAACGAACAATTTTAATATAATTAAATAAAGGAATAGATGTGTATGATAGTTAAATTAAAAATGAAGAAAAGTTATAAACTAGTACTTGCTATTATTCTAATTATATGGAGTGTTCTTCTTATTCTTGGAGCATTTTATTTGATATATAAGAATGTTAATGGAAGAGATTATGATGTTACAGTAGATGGATATTTATCTATTAATTATGAAACAGGTAAAAGTTTTAAAGTGAAAGATAAAGAGACATTAACATTTACTGTAACGAGTGGCAGTGAACAAATTCTACATTATAATATTTCACTTAGTGGTATTAGTGATAAAGCTGAAATAACTTTATATGATGAAGCTGATAAAAAAGTATTTAAAGATACTATTAAAAGTGGAGATAAAGATATATTAAAGAATGCTGAAATAGATAAAGAAGTAGTTAAAAAATATAAATTAAAAGTAGTAAATAAAAGTAAGAGTGACTATGTCGAAGGTAATATTATTATTAAGAAAGTAGACACAGTAGTAAATAATTTTGCTGATACGATACTTCAAAATAATACACCTAAAGAATATCCAACTACTAAACCTGGAGTTGAAGCTTCTATTACTAATGAAGGTTTAATTAAAGATCAAGATGAATTAGGTATGAGTTATTATTTTAGGGGAAGTGTTGATAATAACTATGTTGATTTTGCTGATAATACTTGGCGTATAGTGAGGATTAATGGTGACGAAACAGTTAGACTTGTCCTTAATAATATTAGTTCTAATGTATCTAATTTTTATAAGGAAGGTACTACTGATTATAAATTTGATCTATCAGAAATGAAAAATAATTTAGATGTATGGTATCGAGATAATTTAAATAGTTATGAAAATTTAGTAAGTTCTAATCATTTCTGTAATGACTCAACTTATTTGAATGATTCATTTCAAAGTTATACAAGACTTATAGTTAATAAACTACCTAATTTAAATTGTTTAGGATATGTATATAATGGTAATATTGGACTTCTTAGTGCTGATGAAGCATTACTTGCTGGTGGTTTATATCAAGCTTCTAATACTTCCTATTATTTATATAACCCTAGTATTCAAGAAGAGTACTTTACTATGACGTTATCTAATGATAATCATATGTTTATGATAACTAGTAGTGGTTCTATTAATGATGAGACTTCTTATAGTTTATTTAGAAATTTTAGACCAGTTATTAATTTAATAAAGAATATTGAAGTAACTGGAGATGGCACTATAAATAATCCGTATAAGATAAAATAGTCATATAAATTAACAAATAGTTGATTTATATGACTTTTTAATTTATAATAATTCAAAAAAAGAAAGAGTGGTTTTGGTGAATAAGAAAAACGAAATTAAAGATTTACTTATTAATTTAGAAAAGCAACATGAATTTAGCTTTATTGCAAACTTTCATACGGAAAGTATGGATGATTTATTAATGGGAGATTTAAAAATTAACTTTGACTATTCAGTTGATGTTAATAGTGGCAATCGAGTAAATGAAGTATATAATAGAATATTCTCTACTGATACAGATCAAGTGTATTCTACTGTACTTATATATGCTTTTCCATCTAGAATACTAAATAAGTTATATAGTTTAGCTGAAGAAGAAATTAGTGGAGATATACTAGAATGTGGACTAGATAAGAAATACTTATATGCTACAATTGATTTAAATACTTTTGAAATAAGATATAATGATGAGTGTATTGTCGTATCTTATGAAAATAGACAAATGTAAATAATAATGTAAAATATATAGTAAAGTGCAAAAAATATACTTGTAAACAATTTACTTATTTACATTATGTGATAAAATGATATTGTGGTGATAGAAATGGGTTTATTTAAAGATATATATTATTTTATTAGTAGGTTAACACTTGTAGATATTGTGTTTTTTACAGCTAGTATACTTCTTGTAATATTGGTAGTGACACTTATCTACTTTATAAAGATAAATAAGAGTGTATTTAAGGATGATGACGATGATATCTTACCACCTATGAATACTAAGAAAAAAGAAGATAATTTGGAGAATATTGTGGAAAATATTACAGAGAATTTAAAAGAAGAAAAAGAAGAATATAATGATGAAGAGGCACCTTTAATTGACTTAAATACCCTTACTAAAAGGCTTGAGCAAGAAGAAAGTGAAAGAGTAGATGTAAGTGAATATGAAAGGGACCAGGAAGAAAAAGCCATCATTAGTTATGATGAGCTTATAAATAAACATAAGAATTATGGCATTAACTATGAAGAAGAAAAGGTAATGGATGATGTCGTAGTTAAAAAAATTAATTTAAAAGATTTGGTTAATCAAAATATAGAAGAATATAAGATAAGTGATGAGTTAAAAGTAGTTAGTTATGAGAAAGAAGAAGCTTTCTTGTCGGCATTAAAGGAGTTAAATCACTTACTTAATTAAGGAGTATTTATGAAGTTTTATATAGAGACACTAGGGTGTAAAGTAAATAGTTATGAATCTGATTATATAAAAAAGTCATTAGTAAATAATGGCTTTTTACAAGTTGATGATTATATTCTTGCTGATATAGTTATTGTAAATACATGTACAGTAACAAATCAAGCTGATAATAAGTCTTTAAAAAGAGTAAGAAAACTTAAAAGAGAATGCAAAAATAAAATACTTGTTGTGTGTGGTTGTAGTGTTCAAAATAATCCGGAATTATATGAAAATATTGGTATAGATATCTTACTTGGTAATAAAGATAAATCAAAGATAAATGATCTTATAAGAGAGTTTTTAAAAGCTAAAGTACCTTATGAATATATAGATAAAAATCGAAATCTAGAATTTGAAGATATGGAAATAGATGAATTTCATCATACAAGAGCGTTTATTAAAATTCAAGATGGATGCAATAACTTCTGTTCATACTGTATTATTCCATTTGTAAGGGGTACAAATAGAAGTAAATCATTTGATAAGATAATTGAAGAAGCTAACTTACTCGTTAAATCTGGACATAAAGAAATAGTATTAACTGGAATTGATACTGGTAGTTATAAAGATAATGATAAAGATTTAGTCGATTTAATAAATAAATTATCTGAGATAGATGGTCTTCAAAGAATAAGACTTTCGAGTGTAGAAATAACACAGCTTAATGATAAATTTATGAATATGCTTAAAAATAATAATAAACTATGTAATCATTTACATATACCACTTCAATCTGGTAGTAATGAAATACTTAAGAAGATGAATCGTAAATATGATTTAGATTACTTTAAGAATAAGATAAAAGAAATAAGAAATATTAGAAGTGATATATCTATAACTACCGACTTAATAGTAGGACATCCATTTGAAACAGAAGAACTATTTAATGAAACTCTGGATACTATTAATGAAATAAGATTTAGTAAAGTACATGTATTTCCATATAGTAAAAGAAATGGTACAGTGTCCGCTAGAATGGATAATCAAATTAGTGAGAGTACTAAGAAAGATAGAGTTAAACAAGTACTTAAGTTATCTAGTATTTTAGAAAGTGAATATTATAATAAGTTTAAGGGTAAGACTGTAGATGTTTTAATAGAAGAAATAAAAGACAATGTAGGTATAGGGCATACATCTAATTATTTGTTAGTAAGTGTTCCTAATATAGATAAAAAGAATATTATAGTAGAATATATACTCTAGATAATATTCTTTTTATTTGGTAAAATTAGAGTATGAAAGAGTATATAGATAAGTATTTGAATTATTTAAAATATGAATTAAATTATTCTGATAATACAGTTAACAGTTATAAAAAAGATTTAGATATATATCTAGATTATTTAACTATGTTTAAAATAGATTATAGATATATGACTAAGGAAGATATTATTGGATATCTTAAGTACTTAGATAAGTTATATAAGAATAAAAGTATAGCTAGGATGATATCTAGTACAAGAAGTTTTTATAATTATTTACAAAATATTTGTGTTATAGATAGTAATATCTTTAATAGGGTTAAAAATCCTAAAGTAGAGAAGAAGTTACCAAATTATTTAAATATTTTAGAAGTGGAAGAATTATTAGATCATTTTAAAAGTAATGATCCTAAAGATATAAGAGAAGAATTAATATTTGAAATTATCTATTCAACTGGAATTCGTGTAAGTGAATTATCTAATTTAAAAATTAATAATATAGATTTTAATAATAAACAAATCAAGGTGATGGGAAAGGGTAGTAAAGAAAGAATAGTCTTTTATGGAGATGTACTTAGTAAATTATTAGAATTATATTTAACTAGTTCTAGACCTATATATGAAAATATAAAAAATAAAAATGATTATTTATTAATTAATAATAAAGGAGACAAATTAAGTGTTGCTAGTATTGAGAAATACTTAGATGATTTGCTTAAAAGATTATCATTGTCTCATCGTGTTACACCCCATGAACTAAGGCACACTTTTGCAACTCATATGTTAGATAATGGAGCTGACTTACGAACTATTCAAGAACTTTTAGGCCATGAATCATTAAAAACTACCCAAATATACACTCATGTATCAATTGACAGATTAAGAAATGTTTATCAAAAAGCTCATCCTAACAATAATAGAGAAAATTAAAAAGAGTTCGTTTTTGAACTCTTTTATCGTTGTGTACCACCATTAGCTTTTTTAAATGCTAATAAATAATCTTGCACCATTTCATTCATTCTAGGGAATATAGATGCTTCCGTATCATCTAAAACTTCAGGACCTGCAAAAATCATTATGTAGTTATCAGGCCCAAAAATACACATATCTTGGCAATAATTTAGAACATCAAAACTTAAAAATAAATGTGGTTCTTTATCTTCAAATGTGTCAATATCTGCATATTCTTGTAAATGTTTATCTGTAGTTTTAGAAACGCTTGCAAATAAATCTTCATATTCTGGTAACTCAGCATACTTATAAAATGCTTTTTGAACTAAATGAACATCTACAAGAGTTTGCTCATTAAATTGAAGAGCAGCAAGTAGTGTTCTTATAAAATTTTTATAACTTATTTCCATAAATAACCTCCCACCAATTATTATAGTGTATTTTAGTTTATAATTCAACCAAAGCATTTACAAAAGTCCTTAAATTATGATAAGATTATACTGATAATAGAAAGGGTGACGCGTATGAGTAAGTATGTTTATTTATTTAGTGAAGGTAATAAAGATATGCGCGAACTTTTAGGTGGTAAGGGGGCTAATCTTTGTGAAATGACTAAACTTGGATTGCCAGTACCTAAAGGTTTTATTGTAACTACTGAAGCATGTAAGAATTATTATGATAGTAAAAAGAAAATTAGTGATAATATAAAGGATGAAATATTAAAAAAGATTCATGTTTTAGAAAATTTAACTGGTAAGAAAATAAATGATCCAAAAAAACCACTATTGGTTAGCGTAAGAAGTGGGGCAAGAGCAAGTATGCCGGGCATGATGGATACTATACTTAATGTTGGTTTGAATGATGAACTAGCAGAGCATTTAAGTGAATCTACTGGTAATAAAAAATTTGTATATGATTCTTACAGAAGACTTATAATGATGTATAGTGATGTAGTATGCAATATAGATAAAAAGATATTTGAAGATATTTTAAGTAAGTATAAGAAAAAACATGGGTATATATATGATACTGATTTAAATGGAGATGACTTTTTCTTTATAGTAAATGAATATAAGAAAGTTTATTTTAAAGAGATGAAAGAAGAATTTCCTAGTACTATGGAAAGCCAATTAATGAACGCTGTTAAGTCTGTATTTAATAGCTGGAATAATGAAAGAGCTATATACTATCGTGAAATAAATAATATTCCAGATGATTGGTATACAGCTGTCAATGTTCAAGAAATGGTCTATGGTAATTTAAATAACGAATCAGCAACTGGTGTAGCGTTCTCTAGAAATCCTGAAACTGGTGATAATAATTTATATGGAGAATTTATGATTAACGCTCAAGGAGAAGACTTGGTATCAGGTGTTAGAACTCCTGTTAATATTAATAAAATGAAAAATACATTTCCTAAATGTTATCAAGAGTTCTTTAATATTTCTAAAAAATTAGAACGTCATTATAAAGATATGCAAGATATGGAATTTACAATTGAAAATAATAAATTATATATCTTACAAACTAGAAATGGCAAAAGAAGTGCTAAAAGTGCAATAAGAATAGCGGTTGACTTAGTAACTGAAAAAATAATTAATAAAAAGGAAGCTATTAGTCGTGTAAGTGAAAGTGATATTGAAAATAGTCTTCATAAATGTTTTAAATCTACCGACTTAAAAGCAGCAAGAATTTTTTCAAAAGGTTTAGGGGCTTCTCCAGGTGCTGGTAGTGGTAAGATATGTTTTGATAGAGATAAAGCTATTGAAAGAAGTAAAAATGGTGAAAATATAATACTTGTTAGGGAAGAAACTAGTGCTGAAGATATAAAAGCTATGGCTGTAAGTGCAGCTGTTATTACCTTAACTGGTGGTAGAACTAGTCATGCTGCTGTTGTTGCCAGGGGTATGGGCACTTGCTGTGTATGTGGATGTTCTGATATAAAATATAATTCTAAAGATAACTCTATTACAGCAAATGGAATCAAATTAAAAGAAAATGATGTATTAAGTGTTGATGGTACAACTGGTAATATCTATTTAGGAGAATTATCTACTGTAAATGCATCTTTAGATGATTATTTTAAAAAGTTTATGGATATCGTTTATAGTGTTAAACGCCTTGGTGTAAGAGCTAATGCAGAAACTATTAATGATATAAAAACTGCTATTAAATATAATTGTGAAGGCATTGGACTTGCCCGTACAGAACACATGTTTTTTGAAAAAGAAAAACTTTTATACTTTAGAAAAATGATACTTGCTAGTACAATAGACGACAGAATTGATGCTTTAAATAGTATTAAAAAAATTCAAATAAAAGATTTTGAAGCAATATTAAAGCTATTAAATGGACTACCACTTACTGTACGTTATTTAGATCCACCACTTCATGAATTTTTACCTAAAACATCTAGTGAAGTTAAAGAGTTTAGCAAAGTTACTGGTATAAGTGTAAGTAAAATTAATGCTAAAATAGATGAAGTAAAAGAATTTAACCCGATGATGGGGCTTCGTGGAGTTAGATTACTTATTAATTATCCAGAAATAATTGAATGTCAAACAGAAAGCTTATTAACTGCGATTTATAATGTTGAAAAGAAAGGTATTAAAACTAATTTAGAAATTATGATTCCTTTAATAAGTGATATAAAAGAATTTTCTTATGTAAAAGATATCATTAAAGAAGTAGAAGTTAAGTTAAGTAAGAAATTTAATACAACTTTGAATTATAAAATAGGTACAATGATTGAGTTGCCTAGAGCATGTATTAAGGCAGATGAAATAGCGATGGAAGCCGACTTCTTCTCATTTGGTACAAATGATTTAACACAAATGAGCTATGGGTTCTCACGTGATGATTCATCTAAATTCTTGACAGAATATTATAATAAAAAGATTTTAAGTAAAAGTCCTTTTGAAACACTTGATCAAAGTGGAGTAGGAGAACTTATAACTATTGCAGTAAATAAGAGTAAATGTGTTAACTCAAATATTAAATTAGGTATTTGTGGAGAACATGGTGGCGATAAAGATAGTATTGAATTTTTCAATAAACTAGGACTAAACTATGTTTCTTGCTCTCCTTATCGTATTCCAGTAGCTGCATTATCTGCTGCTAAATCAGTTTTAAAAGAAGAATAAAATTAAATAACAATTCTATATAATTTATATAATGTTTAATATAATAATAGTGTAGCCAATTGACATTTTAATGTATTTATAGTATATTAAATGCGTACTTACGATGTATGTAAGAAAATGTTTCTCGCTTCCGGGTGGCTGGCGAGTAATAAGTAATCCCGGTCGACAATGTTTCTCGCTTCCGGGTGGCCGGCGAGTAATAAGTAATCCCGGTTGAAAATATTGAAACTTCACTTAATAGTGGAGTTTTTGCTTTTATTATAGTATTATTACTTAGCTAGAGATAAGAAAGGATAATCAAAAAACAAAAATTGGATACTTGTATCGTATTTAAGATGAATTCTTTGATATAGTAAAAGATGATAATATATTATGGTTTATTTTATATATAGTTTGCAAACTAACTAGTAAGATATATATATATATATATAGAAAATATGCAAAAACACTCGATCGAGTGTTTTTTAAATTATATTTTTGAAGTTTATTATGGAGTTCATTAATTTAGGATGTCTAATAATAAAATGAATAACTGGATTAGAATTTTTAGATATTATTACATAGTTGTTGTCTACTGAAGTAATAGATATATTATTAAATGTATTATTTTCACTTCTTAATACTTTATAATTTTTATTATTATATTTTTTAGTAAGTTCTAAATGCTCATTATATTCTTCTTTTGTATATTTAATTTTCTTATCATAAAAGATATTTTCTAAAGAAAGGTATTTATCAATAGAATAATCAAAATTTATTATATCAGTAACTATATTATTATTTAATATATTAGATATATATTTTTCTTCTTTCTTTTTATATTCTTTTATTAATTTGATATCTTCTTCATTAATGTTGTTATTCTTAAGTATTCTTATTAATAGATTATTGCTTATCGTAAATAAAGGTAGAGAATTTAGAGTTCTTGTTCTATTTCCTAAAACATCTTTATCTTTAAGTAAGAATACATTAAAATTATTTTTATTGTCAGTAGTATATATTTCCATTAACGGAGTAGCTTTCTTAAGCATTAATTCTGATTTTTCTTTATAATATTTAACTTCATCTTTACTGGTAGCTAAATAGTATTTTCCTTTATCATGATGTCCTTTAATTGATTCTCCTGATAAACTACAGACACTAGATGTATAAGTAAGAGTATTAATAATGGAGTTATTTTGATCTTTATAATAGAACGGAGATACTTGACCAGTCATATAGATCGGTATCCAACTAATAAGTCCTAGCATCATTTCGTTAAATGGTCTATCTAAGTTATGAATAATATTTAAGTGAAGTCCTTTTTTTAAAGATACTGCAATAGCAAACATCCATTTTTTTCCAAATTCAATATCTTTTGCCATGTCTTCCATAGGCATATTAGAATACATGAATATCTCACTAGTAGATTTAGATAGAATAGTGGCTTTAAAGAAATCCAACTCTCCTTTTTTCATTTCTTCAAGCCCATAATACATCCTTGATTTAGGCTTGTAGAATGGGATACTAGGTACTTTTAATTCATCAAATTTAATAGATTTAATATAATCATTTAATTCAAAATCATTTAAATAATTTAAAAAGTTATTTATTTCATCAGTAATTTCAATTTCTTTTTCTATTAGTAGGAAGTCTTTAATATAATTTATTAAATTATTATTATCAATATCATTATTAATTAATGTTTTAAGATTTATTATATTTTCTTTAGTATTATATTTTAAATCAATATATTTAGCTACATTATCTATAAATGTAATCGGATCTGATGGATTAGTCTTTCCATATCTTATTCTTGAAATATGAGATGCATCAAAATTAGTATATTTAGATATATCATTAATATTTATTCCAAGTAAATTTATTAAATAATTAAAGTTTTCATGGTTAAAATGCTCTTTTTTTAATATAACATTAGATAACTCACTATAAAAATCAATGTTTTCTAGTTCTTTAACTTTATTAAGTTTACTAAATTTATATAAAGCATCTGCAATGTTTTTTAATTGTGTGCTTCCTATTTTTGGAGTTCTATCACCACTTCTGTATCTACTTATAACAGATTCAGATATATTAGATTCTTTTGATAAATCTTTTGAAGTAATACCAATTAAATCTATATAATTATTAAGTTTATCTTTAAAATTCAAATTGATCACCCTAATAAATATTATACATTTATGGTATTAAAAGTAAAGAATTACTTAATAATAATAATGGTGTTTTATTATTATATATGATAAAATGAATGTATAAATGTGTAATATATTAACAAAATTTATGTAAAAAAAAAGGAAATCGAAGATAAAACGCGTATATATAAGTAGGAGGATAAAATTATGAAGAAGAAAGAAGTATCATTTATTGAAGAATTTAGTAATAATTATGCAGTATTATTTGTGGAAATGTTTATTATCAGATACGGAGAAATTAAAGATATTGACGAATTTGTAAATGATTTTAAAAGATGTCTACTTAAAAGTAAAAATAAAAGCGTTAGATTATTTACTGAAAAAGTTGCAAATATTATTAAACAATAAAGTAATTATACTAAATAATTGCTTTTTTCTTGACAATAAAGTGTTAAGTTATGTATAATAATATTGTAAACTTAGAAAAAGGTGATTAGATGAACAAGTTAAACGACTTATTACAGGATTTAGGGGTTTCTAAAGTAAAATTAGCTAAATATTTAGGTGTATCTAGACAAATGGTTTATAATTATTTAGTGCTTGACAGTTTAGATAAATGGCCTAAAGAAAAGAAAATATTGCTTTTGCAATTATTAGACTTAAAAGAAGGAACAGAAGAAGAGTTAAGTACAGTAACAGTAGATACTGAATACCTAATGAATGTTGAAAAGAGACTTAACATAGGAGTTAAATCTGCTAATGAATTTGAATCATTCTTAGACTTAAAAGGACTTAATAAAGATAATAAAACGTTATTTAATGATATAATGATACTTATAAAAGATAAACTAGAAGATGATGAAAATAACGGCGCTAGCGCTATAAGATATTTATATTATATGTTACAATCTATTGAAAATGTTCCAGAAATTAAGTATATTCTTGGTTATATGGCTAAGACTACATGTTTTATTGAACCAGATGAATATGCTTTTGATGAAGAAAAACAATTTATATTCGAAGGTATCTTATTTACTGCCTTAAATTTATATAATAATGGGGGAGCATCAAAGAGCAAAGTAACAGAAAATCATAAGAAATTTGTTATGGAAATTGAAAAGAAGAAAGAAGAAAAATTAGGAAGAACTCAACAACTATATACAAATAGAAGCCAAGCTTTAAAAGAACTTGGGTATACAGAAATTAATGATAAAAATGCTCAAGAAGTATTAGAAAAAATAGCCGAAATTGAATCTAGGAAGATTTAAGTATGAAAAAAATAAATAAGAATTTTATAAAGAAAAATAGGGTAGTTATATTATTTTTTATTCTGATTATTCTAACTATTTTAATAATACTTGTAAATATGTTTTCAGATAATAAAATAAGTGATAAGAAAATAAATACACTTTATAGTTACATAAGCAATGATGATATTGAAAAATGTGGTGGACTTCAATTTTATCAAAAAGATAAAGTAACCACTAGTACTTTAAGTGATGATGTTAAGATGTGTATTGCATTTATTAAAACAGATAACTTAAAAAGTGATAAGAAAACATACAACAGAGATAGAAAAAAGAAAACATGTACTACTAAAGATAAAATGGTATTTGCAACCGACAATTATGAAGAAGAAAAATGTACAGTGAATACTTATGATATCAAAGAAGTTAAAAATACTTTCAAGAAAATATTTGGAACTGAATTAAAAGAACTAGATAGTTTTAACTTAGATGATTATAATATCTGTTATATTAAAGATAATACTTTATATTGTGGACTTTCTGAGATATTCTCATTTACAATTGGTAATCAATCATATGTTTATAGAACCCTTAAGAAGACAGTAGAGAAGGGAGATACAATAATTATCTATGATTACTTTATTAAAGTAAATGAAGATAAGTGCTACTCTAGTTTTGATGGTAGTGAAATTAAAAAATGTTCTAAGAATTTAAAAAAGAATAATAAAGTTAATTATAAATTTATTAAGAAATATGGTTCAATTTATAAACATACATTTAAAAAGGTAAATAATAATAACTATTACTCTTGGATAGAAAGTGAAAAGGTAGACTAATTAACTAGTCTATTTTTTTAATATACTCCCCCTACTTTAATTTTTGATAGAGAATAGAGAGTAGTATACACGCATATATCCTTATTATATATAAATATAGGATATAACGCGCGTTATATCCTTTACTAAATATAAATAAAGGATTATGTGCAACAAATTAAAACATATAAAGAAAAACAATTCGTGAAACAATTTTCAAAGAATTTTTACAAAGAAAAAATAATTTATATAACAAAGAACAGATGTTAGATTTCAAATAAGTATTATGTAAATTAATCATTCAAATAATATATATTATGTTAACTAACATCTTTTGTTAATTAATAAGTAAAGATACGATTAAAAATAACACTCCTATAACTATTCCTAAACTAATATACTTATTACACTTATATTCTAATGCCGTTGGTAATAATTTATTTATTGACAACGCTATCATGATTCCCGCAACAAATAAAAGCACTATACTAATAATTTCTTTAGTAACAAATGAACCTAGCACTATATATGCAAGTATTGCACCAAGTGGTTCTGATAATCCTGATATAAATGTATTCTTAATAGCAGTACTCTTTGATTTAGTTCCATAATATATTGGTACTGCTATTGCGATACCTTCTGGTATATTATGTAGCATTATAGCAATACTTAATTTTATTCCTAAATTAATATCATTCATACTAGACAAAAATGTTGCTATACCTTCTGGAAAATTATGAATCATTAAAGCAATCATATTAATAATACCTAATCTATATAAATTGTTCTTATTTTTATCTTCTAACCTATTTAAAATATTTACTATCCCTACTCCACCTAATAAGGTAAGTAATAATGTAAGAAGGGATTTATCTAAACCATAGTTAAATACTAATGTATAAAAACTTTCTGGTATTAAATCAGTAATACTTATCCCAATCATAATAGCAAGCGAAAAGGATAAAGAGAACGTTATAAATTTATTTACACTACTCTCTTTAATCTTAATAAATATAACTAATGAACCAAGCACTGTACTTAAACCTGCTAGTGTACTTATTAATAACGCTAATAAAATATTCATACTTAATAATATTCTTTTAAGTGTTAATAATTACCATTAAATTATGTAATTAATTTATTTATTTAATCCATAATAATACCAGGAGGTAAGTATTTTATGGCAAAGAATGAAGCACGTAATAATGCTAGAAATAATGCAAAGAATAGCGCTAGATGTAACGCTAGAAATCAAAAAACTAATAGTGCTAAATCAAATGCACGTAGTAATTCTAAATAATATTAAAATGAGTTCACGATTAAATGTGAACTCATTTTATTTTCTAGCTAGCACGCTTTTATGATCTTTTAAATAATCAAGAACCTTAATGAAATCTATATTATATGGGATAAATTCTTTGTTATTTATAAGATTAATTATTTCATCTATACTTGCCCATAATACTTCATCTAACTCTTCTTTTTGAATAGTTATATCACTTAAATTGATGTCATCTTTTATTATATAGAAGTCATCAAATCCACCGGGAAAATTAATAGTCAAACTAGCTCTTAAATCAAGAGTGGAATAATCAAGCCCTAATTCTTCAAGTACTTCTCTTTTGATTCCTTCTTCACTAGTTTCTCCAGATATAACACTTCCACCACAAGATAAATCATATAGTCCTGGGTAGTCTTTTTTATCCATGCTTCTTTTTTGAATAAGCATTTCTCCTAGAGAATTAAATATACATGAATGTACTACTATACGGTAAGTATTATCAGGTTCTTTATCACCACGCTCCATAATACGATCTAACTTAATTCTATTCTTATCATATAAATCAAATATTTCCATAATGTCCCTTTCTAGTATTTCGAATGGGGATGACACAAATTATAGTCATCCTTTATTTTTTCCTTACTTATGTGAGTATAAATTTCAGTAGTAGATATATCACTGTGCCCTAGTAGTTCTTGAATAACACGTAAATCAGCACCATTATTAAGCAAATGAGTAGCAAAAGAATGTCTTATTGTATGGGGACTTACATCTTTATCTATATGACATTTTTTAACAATACTTTTAAGTATTTTAAAGAAGCCTTGTCTACTCATTCTTCCACCATTATTATTCACAAATACATAATCACTAGTTCTAGTTTTTAAAATAAATCTTCTTTGATTATTAATATACTCGTTTAAATATTTCATAGTAATAGATGTAATAGGAATAATTCTTTCTTTACCACCTTTTCCATATACTCTAACTAAATCTTCTTGATAATCTATATCACTTAGCTTTAAGTCTAATAATTCAGTTATACGCATACCAGTAGCGTATAATAATTCAAGCATTGCTTTATTTCTATAATCAAGCGGTGTTTTTAAATCAATATCAAGTATTTTACTTACTTCATCTATAGTTAAATATTCTGGTAATTTTTTTTCTATTCTAGGTAGTTTTATTCCTTCCATAGGACTTATCTTTATATAATTTAAATCTAAGAAATAATTATATAAACTTCTAAGCACTGTAATATAATGAGATTTACTTTTACTAGTAAGAGTAAGTGACTGTAAAAAAGTATCTATATCATTCTTAGTTATTTTAAAAAGATCTAAATTATTATCTTTTAGATATTCATCATATATATATAAATTATCAAAATAAGACTTAATAGTATTATTACTAAGTTTTCTTTCGTACTTTAAATAATCTATATAATTTTCTAGATATTTATTTAATACTCTTCTATTCATATAAATATTATACTATTAAAAAGATTAAAAAACTAGTATAATATTATCTGAAGGTGAATTATGGAAATACTAGCAAATGAATTAAGACCTACTAAATTAAGTGATATTGTTGGACAAGATCACTTAATAGGTAAAGATAAGATATTAACTAATTTAATTAAAAATAAAAAGATGTTTTCTATTATATTATATGGACATCCTGGTACTGGTAAGACTAGTATAGCAAACGCTATTAGCAATGAACTAAATATAAAAACTAGATTTTTAAATGCTACAATTAATAATAAGAGTGATTTTGATACTGTTATAGAAGAAGCTCGTATGTATGGAGAATTATTATTAATTGTAGATGAAATACATAGAATGAATAAGGATAAGCAAGATATACTACTTCCCCATATAGAAAGTGGACTTATCATATTAATTGGACTTACTACATCTAATCCATATCATTCTATTAATCCAGCAATTAGAAGTAGATGTCAAATATTTGAGTTGCATGATTTAGATAATGCTTCTATTATAAAAATATTAAAAAAAGCTACTAAGAAATATCCAGATATTAAAATTAACAAAGAATCATATCTATATATAGCAAATATATCTAGTGGAGATGTAAGAAGTGCTCTTAACTTACTTGAAATTAGTTACTACTCTACTCCTAGTCACTCAATTACTATAGATGTATTAAAGAATATTAATAATAAACCTATATTTATTCATGATAAAAATGAAGATGGTTATTATGATGTTATTAGTGCTCTACAAAAATCTATTAGGGGAAGCGATGTGGACGCAAGTATTCACTATCTTGCTCGTTTAATTAAGGCAGGAGACTTAGATATAATTATAAGAAGACTATCTGTAATAGCATATGAAGATATAGGATTAGCTAACCCTGGTATTGGACCAAGACTTGATGCTGCCATAAATTCTGCATTACGTGTTGGACTTCCGGAAGCAAGTATACCACTATCTGAAATAGTTGTAGAAATGGCTTTATCTCCTAAAAGTAATAGTAGTTATCTTGCTCTACATAGAGCAATGAATGACTTAAATAATATAGATGTTGGTAGTGTTCCAAAAAATTTAAAAACTAATAGTCCAACTTACTTGTATCCTCATGATTATAAAAATGATTGGGTTAAACAAGATTACTTACCAGATAAAATATTAAATAGAAAATATTATATTAATAAAGATAATACTATAGAAAATAATCTAAATAAAGTACATAAGGAGATGATGAAATGAAGATAACTATTATAGGTACAGGTGTTTATAGTATGGCTATTGCTATGAAATTAGCCAAAAAAGACAATGATATTTATATGTGGACTGAATCTATTGATATAGAAAATGAATATAAAAAGAATCATACTATAAAAAGTATAACTGATAAAAGAATACCTAGTAATATACATATATCTTCTTCTTATGAAGATGTTCTATATAATACAGATTTAATATTTATAATTACTAGTGCTAAATATGTAAGAAGTGTATGTAATAATATTCTTCCATTTTACAAAGGAAATCATGTATGTATAGCTAGTAAAGGTATAGAGAATGAAACTTGTAGTCTACTTTCTAATATAGTAAAGAAGGTATTACATACAAAGAATATAAGTGTAATAAGTGGCCCTACATTCGCAGTTGATTTAATGAATGATGAACCATGTGGTTTAGCTATTGCAGGTAATAAGAATACTATTAAATTAGTTAAAAGTGTATTAAGTGATGAAACTCTTAAATTAAGAGAATCTTCTGATATACTGGGTATACAAATATGTGGAAGTATTAAAAATATAATAGCTATCGCAGCTGGTATTCTAAAAGGTTTAGGTTATTCAGAATCTACTCAAGCATTCTTAATAAATGAAAGTATGCATGATATAAAGAATATTATTTATTATTTAGGTGGTAAAAAGAAAACTATTCTAACATATGCAGGTATAGGAGATTTACTTTTAACATGTACTAGTACTAAAAGTAGAAATTATTCTTTTGGATATGTTATAGGAAGTACTAAAAATAAAAAAGATATTCAAGAATACTTGAATACCCATACAGTAGAAGGATATTATACATTAATATCAGTTCATAAATTATTAAATAACTTAGGTATTAATATGGAACTTATAAGTATTATATATGATATAGTAGTTAATTATGAAGATCCAGATAAATTACATAAATATTTAATACTTAGAGATTAATGATATCATTTATAATATAGTAAGCTATATATAAACCAGCTGTAGATGGAGTTATAATCATACTATAAACTCCATCTTTTTTTATTGGTAACTCAGTTGAATATACAACAGGTATATCTAAATCTATATTTTCTTCTTTACATCTTTTTCTTATTATTCTAGCTAAGGGATCATTTATAGTCTTATTTAAAGTACTTATACATATCTTACTAGGATCTAATCTATTACCCATTCCCATACTACTAATTATTTTTATATTATCACATTTAGCATACTTATATAATTCAATTTTAGCATCAATACTATCACATGAATCAATTATATAGTCATAGTTATCTTTAATTATACTTATATTCTCTTTATTAAGCTTTATATCAAATGTTTTTATATTAAGATTACTATTTATACTAAGGCATCTATTTTTAGCTTCTAGTGCCTTTAAATTACCTATATTAGTTTCATTAGTAATAAGTTGTCTATTTAAATTATTTTTATCTATTATATCATAATCAACTATAGCAATATCTTCTATTCCACTTCTTACCAAGGCTTCTAAAGCCGTACCACCAACTCCACCTACTCCTACTATTAATATTTTTTTATCATTTATTTTATTATAGTTAGATTCTCCTATTAAGGAGATAACTCTTTCAAACATATATATCACTCCAAATTAAAACCTAAGGATAAGTTGCCTTTGATAAAGCCCGCTCTCTAGCAGGTGGTAAAACACATATAAGCTTTAGGAGCCCTTGAAGGGTCAATACAAGGTATTCAACACCACTTATAATTAGTTTCCCAATATATCAATTTACTCGGTTTTATAATAAACAACCTATTTCCTTAGGCATTATTATTATACCATATATCTTTTTTAATATTCAATATAAGTATAATAAATTATGTTAAGTTTTGTCAAATTATTTTAAAATAAATGGATTATTTAGACTTCCATCTCCACCGGAAGTTTTAGCATCTGTTGTAAGATAAAAGACTGGACGCGCCCCATAGAAGTCAGTCACAACGCTGTAGAGCACGGTACCGCTGCTATCAACATCCCACGCAACGAAGGCGCCACCACCATCCCCATAACGAGAAAGTGTCCACTCACCATCATCGTATCCATTATTACTTGGATGCATCCAGCCTGTTTTTAATAAATCTTGGTTTGCACCAATCCCTGTTGTTAGCGCTAATGCACTTGAACCTAATGACAATGCATAATCACTTGCATACATTAAGCCTATCTTGGCAGTAGGATTTGTCCAAGCTCCTCCATTACAGTTTATTGCACCACTATTCCAATTTGTACATAGTGTACCATTTGATGCCTTATGCATTTCATTTAAATATATTCCTTTTGGACTACTTTCATTGTAATCTGGGTTATTAGTTTGATCTTCATATGTCTTTGTATTTACTGCACTCCATGTCCAGTTTTCTATACGATTACTCCATTCTGCATTTTGCAAATAATCATATGTTGTATTTGTCAGAAAATAGTTTCCGTTAAGTCCTTTATACAAATCGCTATTATCCAATGATACATCAACCGTTTCATCGGAATTCCATGCATATTTAGATCCTAATTGTTTATATTTAATTAGTTTAACATGATTTTTTCCATTTGCATCTGAGAATACCCCAAGTACTCGATACATGTATTTATCTTGATTTGCTGTACAAGCAGATTTATCTGTAGTACCAAAACATATAAAGTTATTTGGATTAGTACTAGTTCCTACTGCACCACTTCCTGTATATCTATAGCCATCTCCTTCTAGTCCACTTTGCCATAATTTTCCACTTGCGATTAACTGTTCAGCAATAGTTGGTTCTTTTTCCTTGATATTCAATGTAACTGCTGCACTAGCACTAAATTTTAATCCTTGAGTAGAATTATTATATTCATCATTACTAACTCTATCAGGAGCACCTTCATAATAATCTATCCATAAGTATATTTTATATTTAATTGTTGTATTAGCGGCTATACTTGATGAATCTACTTTATAAGTATTCTTTAAATTATAATTAGTATAATTAGAGTCAGTCTTATAAAAGTTATTAATATATTTATAAGAATTAGAATTATTATCAAGTTGAGATAAAGTATTTAAATATATTGGCCCTTTTAAACTAGATTCTGCATTAGTACCAACTTGTTTTAAAGTTTTAACTCTTATCTTAGTATCTGGTATATAACCAGTATCATAATTAGCACTTTTTAAATAAATACTAGATAAACTAAGTACATAGTTTACAGCATTAGTACTACAGTTATTAGTAATAGTAGCTTCAATAGGCGTAAAATTAGCTAGAGCATAATCATCAGTAACTGGATAATTTTTATTTAAATTAATAGCACCAGTTTGATTAAATGACACATCTAAACATTCAAAATCTCCTTGTACAGTAGCAGAGGTCATATTATTAATTGTTTCTACTTGGAAATGAGCATAACTAAATAATAATATAATTAAAAAAATAATTACTACTAATATAAGGCCTAAAATAATATCTACTTTTGTTATTTTATGTTTATTATTAACTGTCTTACTATCCACTAATATCAACCAGCTTTCTTTACCTACTTTATAGTAAATATTATAACCTATATTTTTTTAAATAACAATAGTTATTGCTTCAAAAAAATAAGACTTAACACTAACATTAAGTCTTATTTAACTATTCTTTAAATTCAAATGTATAATCAAGTATTCTTACTTCTTCTCCCCTTTTAGCACCAAGTCTTTCAAGCTCATCTTCAACACCCATACCACGTAGTTTACGAGCAAATCTAAGCACTGCTTCATCTTCATTAAATCTAGTCATTTTAAATAACTTTTCAATCTCATCTCCAGTAATAACCCAAGTATCTTCTTCCTTTTCAATAGTATATGGTTTATCATTCTTAAATTTAAATACCATATGACTTTCAAATTCACTATCTTCATATATTGGATTATCATCAATATTATCTAAAGTATCAGCAACATATTTCATTAGTTCATCAATACCTTCGTTCATAACAGCACTTATTTCAAATACTATCTTATCAGGATATTTCTTCTTAAATTCTTTTAAATGTTCTTTAAAGTCAGGCATATCACTTTTATTAGCTACTACTATCTCTAGCTTTCTACCTAATTTATCACTATAATCATTTAATTCTTTTCTAATTATCTCATAATCTTCTATAGGATTTCTTCCTTCAGTACTAGCCATATCTATTACATGCAATATTATTCTAGTACGCATAGCATGTTTTAAAAACTTATCCCCAAGGCCAATCCCTAAAGAAGCTCCTTCTATAAGTCCAGGTAAATCTGCCAAGACAAATTGTCTATGATCTGATAATTTAACTACACCTAAATTAGGAGATAATGTTGTAAAATGATAAGCTGCTATTTTAGGTTTAGAAGCTGTTATTTGACTTATTAAAGTACTTTTACCCACACTAGGCATTCCAACTATACCTACATCAGCAAGCATATGAAGTTCCAATTTAATTATTCTTTCTTCTCCAGGTTCTCCTTTTTCACTAAACTTAGGAGCAGGATTATCATGAGTAGCAAATGCTCTATTACCACGACCACCACGACCACCATGGCAAACAATAAATTCATCATCTTCATGTGTTAAGTCTGCTAATATTAAATTTGTATCTAGATCTATGATAGTAGTCCCCATTGGAACATTTATATAAATATCATCACTATTAGCACCAAATTTATTACTACCTTTACCATTAGTACCTTTAGTACCCTTTATATTTTTCATATATCTTAAATCAATTAGTGTTTTAAGACTCTTATCTACTTTAAATATAATATTACTACCACGACCGCCATTACCACCATCTGGTCCACCCATTGCAACATATTTTTCTCTTCTAAACGAAGTACAACCATCACCACCTGAGCCTGCTGTAACTTTAAGTGTTAATTCATCTACAAACATAATATACACCTACCTAACTAATAACATGGCTATATAATACTATAAATATTATTAAAAATCAACTTAATAGACTTGAAATTAAACGTAATGTTTGCTATAATTCATATTGTATGAGATGTCTCCTTAGCTCAGTTGGTAGAGCAACTGACTCTTAATCAGTGGGTCTAGGGTTCGAATCCCTAAGGGGACACCATTTTTGTAATTAACAACCTATTGGTTGTTTTTTAATGTAATATAAAAGCGTAGTCACAATGACTACGCCATATTTCTATCTATTATATCATATTTTATAAATAAATCTTTTAAAGTGCTTATTTCCATAGAACCTTGGAACTTTTCTTTTAATCCATTATCATATATTGTTAATATAGGAACTCCATCTTCTAAAGATAAAGAAGATAAAATGCTTCTATATTCATCATCATTAACTTTATTTATATTTAAATAATATACATCATCTTCACCACTTGAAATAATACTATTAATATTTTTTACAAGTTCTCTACAATGTGGACAACTAGGAGATCCTATTATAATTACTTGTTCATCATCATCTTTTATTAATCTAGTATACTCATTATAAGTTATTTCTCTTATATATCCTAGATCATAACTATTGCTTTCTTTATACGAAGTATTATTATCTGTATTATTAAAAGTATCATAATAATTTATATATTCTTTATAATATTTATCTTTAGTAATATTTTTATAATAATAATTAGCTTTAGTAGAACAATTATCATAACAAATATAATCATCTTTATATAAAATATCTACATCTTTAGTTCTTCCATCAATACTTACATTAGCTTCAATTTGATTAAATCCAAATATTTCATCATCATCAAAATCATATACTCCAAAGTATTCTAAGTCTGTATAGTTACATTCTCCTTCAAGAGTTTTAGCTTTATAACTTAATGTATAATCATCTTTAATATTAATAGTTAACTCTAAAGAACATACAAACTTATTTGTTCCTTTATCATAATACTCTACTACATTTGTCCATGTACCAACATATTTATCTTGTTCTTTAATTACATAAACAGTTAGTCCAACAAATGCTCCCACTATAATAAGTATAACTGCTAATACTGACACCAAAACAATTATTAAAGTTTTATGACTCTTATGTATCTTATTTCCACAATGAATACATCTATCAGTTGTACTACTTATTTCTTCTCCACACTTTTTGCACTTAACTAATGCCATAATAACAACTCACTTCCTACAATAAATCTATTAACAATATACCATAATTAATCATGATTATCAATTGGTTAATATTATTTTAATTTCTTACTTTTCAAATAATTAAGTAAAACATTAATATTTGTTAAATAATAAAGTTTACTTAATTTTTCAATTACTTTAACATCGGATAATATTATAATATGAAAGTGCATACTTAAACGAAATATATGAAGGCCTATATATTGCTCCAGCAAGTAAATATCCTGGAGTATTTGAATCTGTTTCATATAATCCTTTCACTATTTTAAATATCTTATTATTTATATTTAAAATAGTAGTTAGTTTATCTTTATAAATTCTATTAGTAATTAGCATATTTTCACTCCTAAATACCATTACACGGTATTTTCTGGAAAAAATCAATGTTTTTTGCTATTTATAATTAAAAATATATGTGCTTGCTCTATAAAAATAACAATTTTTGAATTTTTAAATTTTTTTGAATTTTTTGTAAAAAAGGGGTTGCATTATTTCTTTTTTTTGATATAATTAACTAGACATGACTTAATGGGCCTGTAGCTCAGCTGGTTAGAGCGCACGCCTGATAAGCGTGAGGTCGGAGGTTCAAGTCCCCCCAGGCCCACCATTTAA
>CAKOMQ010000015.1 GCA_934096715.1 uncultured Bacilli bacterium | reverse complement strand
CAAATGCAGGTAAGACTTATTATGCTAATGAAAATGAAAATGGACTAGCACTAACTACTAATCCAAATTATACATTATCAACAGTAAGCTTGCCAGTTGGAGATGAAGCACTAGACTGTACTTATAATTATAAGGTAACAGCAACAGTAACCAATGAAATTACAGATAATTCAGACTCAGATGTAAAAGTTGTAGTTGGAGATAAGACAATGACTCTTAAAGAACTTACAACTGCCGGAACTAATGGAATCATCGTAAGTGGAAAAATCAAAAACTTAACAAAAGGCCAAAGTGTATCAATACCACTAACAAGTAGCGTAACAAATACAGCAAATACTCAAGATAAACTAGTAGGTAATTCATACGCAATAAATATAGAACCATATACAAGTGGAGATACAAAAGCATTTTCTTGTAAGTTACATGCTGATTCAACACCATTAGCAGATTATTTAATAGCAAGTGGAAACTTATGGCAAAGTGGACTAGAAGGCGATGGTTATAGATACATAGGAAGTGGTGCAGTAGGAACTAGTACAAACCCAAATAACTTTATATGTTTCGGTACAACAGACAAATCTGCTTGTACAGCAAATCAAGATAAATATATGTATAGAGTATTAGGAGTATTCTCAGATGCAAAAGGAGAAAATCATGTTAAACTAATTAAATATAAGCAATTAGGCAAATATTCATGGAATGATACAAATGATGATGTAAATTGGGAAGATAGTACATTATATGCAAGTTTAAATGGATCTGGCTTCCTAACAAACACAACATATGATTATCTGCAAAATAAAGAATGGTCAAATAAAATAGAAAATTGGACATGGAGTGCAGTAAATACAAAAACATATGAAGAACAAATGCAAAATCCACATTATTATTATTCAACAACAAAAGGAATTTATCTAAATGAGATGCATAAAACATCATCAGAAACTCTATGTAAGAATTATGGACTAACAGCAATAAATTGTAATGGAGGAGCATGGACAACACCAAGTGCAAAGATAGGCTTAATGTATGTAAGTGACTATCAAATGTCATTGGGTTCAAGTGCTTTAACACTAACAGAATCAACAGACTATTCAACATTAAAAACAGGTTGGATGCATCCAAGTAATAATGATACAACAAAAGAAACTCGTGAATGGACACTTTCTCGTCGTGGGGCTAATAGCGGTAATTTCAATGCGTGGTATGTTTATGGTAGTAATGACGTGAGCCGCTACTTTGTGACTCGATCTTATGCGGCTCGCCCAGTCTTCTATCTTACATCGAATCAAGCATATTTGGGCGGAAATGGGTCACTTGACGATCCATTTATCTTGGAATAAGAGACGGTCTCGTTGGTCTCGTTAACTTAACTGTGTCTCGTATAAAAGATACTATAAAGTTTTATAAATAATATACTTATAAAACTTCAATAAATGTAGTTATATTAACATTTATATCCGACGATATGTTGGATGATAGAATTCGGCTAAGCCGAATTTTTATATTTATTTTTTTAAATTATTAAGTTCTTTTTGAAGTTTATCTACTATATTAAGAAGATATTCTACTTCATCTCTAGTAGTTTGATTACTTTTATTAGTATGGTCATAATAACCATTACCACTTTTTGATTTACGACTATTTATATTAATATTCTTACCTTCAATTCTTGATTCAATTAATTGTTGTTGAGCAGATACAGTAAGTAAATATTGTCCATAAAGTATAACCCAGTTACCAATACTATTTAATTCATCCATAGAAAAATCATCCACACTAATAATACCTGCAAGAACTGCAAGTATTGAATATGTATTGGGATCTATGTTGGGTGGAAAATTAGTATTCATATAAAAGTTTATGGCAAATTTGCAAAAATCATTAATATAATATATAATTGAATTGGTGATTTGAATGCAAATTGAAAGTGTATGTGAGCCGGTAATAGCCACAAGAATAAGTCAATATCCTGTTGAAAGTAAAGATGAATTCTTACTTGTAGGTAGAAGTAATGTAGGTAAAAGTAGTTTTATTAATACAATTTTAGAGAGAAAAAATTTTGCTCGTACTTCTAGTAAACCAGGTAAAACTCAAACATTAAATTTTTATCTAGTAAATGATTTATTTTATTTAGTAGATGTTCCTGGATATGGATATGCTAGTGTTAGTAAAGAAAGACAAAAGAAATTTGGAGTTATGATAGAAGAATATATTAAAACTAGAAGTAACTTAAGAAGAGTATTTTTATTAGTAGATTATAGACATAAACCTACTGAAGATGATAAGTTAATGTATGATTATTTAAAATACTATAATCTAGATGTTACTGTAATAGCTACTAAATACGATAAAGTTGGTAAGAACAGTCGTATTAAACAAGATAAGTTATTAAAAGAAACATTAAAATTAGAAGAAGATTTTATTCCATTTTCTTCTCTTACTAAAAAGGGTAAGAAAGAAGTAATGGATATAATAAGTACATATTTTGAATAGGAGAATAACCATGAATAATAAGGGATTTACTTTAGTAGAAATAATTGGTGTTATAGTTATAATAGGGATAGTTATAGTACTTGCTATGCCTGCAATAAATGGAATTAATACAAGTATTCAAAATAATATGTTAGAAAAAAAGATTAAGTTTATAGAACTTGCTGGTAAATCTTATGGAACAGATTATAAAACTTCAATAGAAAATAGTACTAAAAAGTATGATGGACATAAATGTATTAAGAAAACTGTTAAAGAATTAGTAATAGCGGACTATTTAGATAAAGAAACTAGTAGTGATATAACTGATTATTATATAGAAGATCCTACTGATAAGGAAAATTATTTAGATAATAACTATGTTATTATATATTTCGAATCAACTAGCGATAATGATAGTTTAAGTGAAGTTAGTAGCAAATATTTTTTAAGTACGGATGAAGACTTATGTAAGTAAGGGGGAATAGAATGAAAACAGTATGTTTAATAGGAAAACCTAATGTAGGTAAGAGTAGTTTATTTAATAGATTAATTAAAGAAAAAAAAGCTATTATATTAAGTGAACCAGGTATTACTAGAGATAGAATATATGGAGTAGTTAATTATAAAGATAGATCTTTTTCACTTATTGATACAGGTGGTATACATGGTGAAGAAGATAACTTTGATAAAAGTATTATGATGCAAGCTACTCTTGCTATAGATGAAGCAGATATTATTTTATTTGTTGTTGATGGTTTAGAAGATATAAGTGATAGCGATAAAAAAATAAGAAATATGCTTAAGAAAAGTGGTAAAGAAGTAATAGTAGTTGTCAATAAAATAGATAACTCAAAAAGAAATGAATTATTGTATAATTTTTATGAATTAGGATTTGATAAGATAATTCCTGTTAGTGCTGAGCATAACTTAGGTATAAAAGAATTATTGGAAGAAATAACTAAGAATATTTCTGAAAATACCAATGTTCAAGAAGATATTTTGAAATTTTCTTTTATAGGTAGACCTAATGTAGGTAAAAGTAGTTTAATAAATGCTTTATTAAACGAAGAAAGAGTTATTGTAAGTGATGTTGCTGGTACAACAAGGGATGCTATCGATACTAAATTTAGATATGATGGTAATGATTATATTGTTATAGATACAGCAGGTATGAGAAAAAAAGGACGTATATATGAAAGCGTTGAAAAGTATAGTTTACTTCGTAGTTTAAAGGCTATTGATAGAAGTGATGTATGTGTTCTTGTTATTGATGGACAAGAAGGTATTATTGAACACGATAAACATATTTTATCTTATGCTATTGATGCTGGTAAAGGTATAGTAATTGCTGTTAATAAATGGGATACTATGAAAAATCCTGACGAAGATTTAAAAAGATGGAAGATGGAACTTGGAGTATACTTTAAATTTGTGCCATATATTAATTTTGTATTTCTATCTGCTAAAACTAGGAAAAGAATTAATACATTGATGCCTGAAGTAATTAATGCTTATAATAATAATCGTAAAGAATTAAAAACAAGTTTATTAAATGATGTTATTACAGATGCAGTTAGTTTTCATGCACCACCTTCATATAAAGGTAAAAGGCTTAAGATATATTTTGTGTCTCAAACAGATAAGTGTCCACCTAAGATAAATTTTCAAGTTAATAATAAAAAACTAGTTCATTTTAGTTATGAAAGATATTTAGAAAATAAAATTAGAGAAAACTTTGAACTAAGTGGAACACCTATAATATTGCAATTTAAAAATAAGAATGATCGAGATTAATTTGATCATTCTTATTTTTAAAGTAAAATTAACTTAAAATACTTGAATATTACGAACAATTATGGTATTTTATTAATAGTAAGAATAAAGAGGTGTATTCATTATGAATGAATTTATGAATAAGATGTATAGCTATGATAACTTTGGAATCTATTTAATACTTGCAATAGTTATATTAGTTATATTATTTTTTGTTATTTTATTTTTTGGTAAAAAAGATAAGAAGAATAGGGAATTAGAAGAAACTAAAAGATTAGAAAAATTAAATCCAGATTTATTTAAGGATGATAGTAAGGAAGAAAAAGTTGAAGTAATTGATAACAATGTTATTACTCCTATTACTAATGAAGTTGAACCAGAAGAAAAAAAGAGTGAACCTGTACTTCCAATAGTTGAAGATGTAAAACCAGTGGAAACTAAAGTAGTAGAAACACCAATATCTGAAATGCCTAAGCCCAATGAAATGAATCTTGAACCTGTTAGTTTAAGTGTTAATGAACCAGTTTTAAAAAAAGCAGAAGAAAAGCCTTTAGTTTTTAATCAAGTTGAAGATTTACCTAAAGTTGAAGAGCAAATTCTTCCAGAAGTTGAAATACCAGAACCAGTAAGACCTACTGAAGTACCTAAGGAAGAAGAAAAAGAAGAACTTCCGGAAATTCCTGCATTTAATCCTGAAGAAATAGGCTTCGATATTGATCATATTTTAAATAATAATGAAGAAAAAGTAGAAGAAGTAAAGCCGGTTATTACTGAAGTTGAAGAAGAAAAACCAATTTTAAGTAAAGAAACTGAACCAGAAAAGAATGTCCAAGTATTTAGTTCTGTTTATGTTCCAGAGAAAGAAGAAATACCTGTTAATGCTGAACCAGTAAGTACTAAAGCAGTTGATGATGATGAAGATGATGACTTTGATTTGCCACAACTAAAAAGTGATGATGAAAAAGTAGAAGAAAAAATAACTATTCCTAAAGTAGAAGAAGAAATTAAAGCTGAACCATTTAACTCAGTAAGTATTGATAGCATTTCTGGTGAATCATACGAAATAAAATAATAACTACGATTTAACTCGTAGTTTTTAATTGCATCATTTTATATTGCGATGATGCAAATAAAAACACTTCTTTTTTTACAATATAAGTATAATGTAATACATTACATTATAAGATGAATGCTTTAGATGTTGTTAATTCATATTATGGTTTTTAAAAAAATAATTGTAATAAATAAACAATCAAGTACATAACATTAATTAGAAAAAGGGTGTGATGTTATGGAAAAAGAAAAAATAATATCTTCGATAGCGGCGCGTGGTGATGGGGAAATTTATTTAGGAGTAGTTGGGGCAGTTAGAACAGGTAAATCTACATTTATAAAAAGGTTTATAGAGAACTTAGTTGTTCCTAATATAACTAATGAATATGATAAAAAGAAATGTCTAGACGAAATGCCACAAAGTGCTGAAGGTAAAACAATTATGACTACTGAGCCTAAATTTGTTCCATCTAGTGGAGCAAATATTAAAGTAGATAACTTTGAAACTAATATTAAATTAGTTGATTGTGTAGGGTATGTAATACCAGGTGCTAATGGATTTGAAGATGAAGAAGGTAATCCAAGAATGGTTAAAACTCCATGGTTTCCTGATGCTGTGCCATTTATTGAAGCCGCTGAAATAGGTACAGAAAAAGTAATTAAAGATCATTCAACTATCGGAATAGTAGTTACAAGTGATGCATCTTTTGGTAGTATTGAAAGAAGTAGTTATATTGAAGCAGAAGAAAAGGTTATTAGTGAACTTAAAAGTATTGGTAAACCGTTTATAGTTATTTTAAATACTGTACATCCTACTAATACCGAGACAGTTAATTTAGCTAGAGATTTAAGTAGTGAATATGATGTACCAGTAATGCCAATTAATATTGAACTCATGAATGAAGTAGAAATTATGAATATATTAAAAACTGCTTTATATGAATTTCCAGTTTTAGATATAGAATTTAATATGCCTAAATGGGTAGATGTACTTAAGAATAATCATAAAGTAAAAGAAGAATATTTAAGACTTATAAGAGAAAGTGTCACAAATATAAATAAAGTAAAAGATGTAGATGATATTATTAATTACTTTGAATCTAGTGAATATATAAATAAAGCTTATATAAGTAATTTAGATGCTGGTACAGGTGTAGTTACGATAAACTTAGATAGTAGTGATGAATTATACAATGAAGTATTAAAAGAATATATGGGTACTTCTTCTCCTACTAAAGCAGGATTATTAAAAGTATTCGCATCATTTAGTGATGATAAAGATGAAACTGAATTACTTAAGAGTGCTTTAAAACAAGCAAAATCTACTGGATATGGAATTATGTATCCAATGCTTAAAGATATGAAATTAGATACTCCTGAAATTATTAAACAAGGTAGCAGATATGGAGTTAAATTAAAAGCTGTTGCTAGTAGTATTCATTTAATTAAATGCGATGTTGAATCAACATTTGAACCAATAATAGGTAGTGAACTGCAAAGTAAAGAATTAATAGATTATCTAATGAAAGACTTTGAGAACGATCCTTCAAGTATTTGGAAAAGTGAAATATTTGGTCGTAGTTTAGAGAATATTGTTGGAGAAGGAATCCAAGCAAAACTTAATATGGTGCCTGATAACACGAGATATAAGTTATCAACTACAGTGTCAAAAATAGTAAATAAAGGTAGCAATAATTTAATAGCAATAGTGTTATAAAGTGTAAAGTTCCCCTTAAAATCAATAAAAAAAGCATGTTTTATGCTTTTTTTGTTGATTTTTAAATATTTTTTTGCTAATCTTAAGATGTAGGAACAATATGTTCTTAAGAAGATTATGTTATGAGGAGGTAATGAACATGTCTAGAACTGAATTAGTTGAAATTATTGCTTCTAAAACAGGATTATCAAAAGCCGATGCTACTCGTGCATTAGATGCTTGTGTTGAAGGAATAACAGAAGGACTAAAAAAGGAAGGAAAAGTTACTTTAGTAGGATTTGGAACTTTCAGTGCTAAAAAACGTGCTGCAAGAGAAGGTATTAATCCATTAACTAAGGAACCATTAAAAATTCCTGCAAAGACAGTTGCTTCATTTAAAGCTGGAAGCAAACTAAAAGATGCTTTAAACTAAGATATTTTATCTTAGAAAATTAAAGATTAGCTTCGGCTAATCTTTTTGTTATTTCTTGAGTATAATATTAGGTAGGAGGTTAAGTATGAAAAGAAAAATATTATATGTTATTAGTGGTGTTTTAATATTAATAAGTTACTTATTAAATTTTTATAGTGTCTTAAGAATTATTATATTATTACTAGGAATATTTTTACTATCGTACTTACTTTCTAATAAAGTTAAATTAAACTTGTTTGTATTTTTATACTTTATTTTAATACTTATAAGTTCTTATTTTATAGATTATTCTTTATCTTGTTTTTATAGAAGAATTCCTATTTATAGTATAAGAATTAAAAGTAATAATGAAATAAGTACTTATAATAGTTTTTTATATAGATTATATGACTGTAATAGTAATATGGTATTTGATAATGGTTATAAGAAAGATTTCATTTGTACTACAACATTACTTGAAAATATAGATATTAATAAAGTATTAACAGATCCATCTAAATTTTATAAAAAGAATAATAAAAAATTTGTTAAAATAACAGGTAAGATTAGTAAGATAAATGGTAACTCTAGTATAATATTAAAATCTTTTTCAATAGATGATAAGAATACTTTAAATGGTTATGTATCTTTTCAAGATAATTATATATTAAATGTATCTTTAAATAATAAAGTAGATGTAACTAATTATAAGATATATGACTATATAACAGTAGTAGGAGAACTTACTAATTATAGAAATAAAACTTTATATCTAGATAATATAGTATTAGAAGATAAAGGTATTTATAAAGATTATAAGTTATCAGTTATTAAACCTAGTAAATGTCAAGGAATTACTGAGTATACAGATAACTATTATACTTATTGTTTATCTAATATATATGTAGATTATAAAGTAGATAAATATGAACTATCTTATCTATTAAAAGATAAGAAAATATCATTTAATAATTTAAAAAGTAATTATTTAAAATTTGAAGAAAAAGATAATTATGATTTATATTATTTAGATACTTTTAATATTCTTGTATGTAACGATAAAAAAACAATATTTATACCAAAAGATTCAGATGAAACTTATAATTTATGTGAAGTAGATATTGATTAACAAGATGTAAAATGCATGTATTATGTCTTGTTTTTTATTTTTTATTATTTTATACTTAAGTTAGTGAGAATTGGAGTTGGATTAAATGAAACTAGAAAAGAAGTATTTAATAACATTGTCTATAATATTTGGATTAATCTTATTACTAGGAAGTGCTTATGCCTATTTTAGTATTCAAGCTAGTAGTGATAATACAGGAGCAAAGGTAACAGGAAAGGCTAATAGCTTAGGTAATCCATCTTTAACTATTAAAACATCTAAGTTATATCTTAACTTAGATGCTAGCCTTATGAGTCAAGCAAATGCAGGAAAGACTTATTATGCTAATGAAAACGAGAGTGGACTAGCACTTGAAACTAATCCAAATTATACATTAGCAACAGCACAATTACCAGAAGGAGATGCACCACTAGACTGTACTTATAATTATAAGGTAACAGCAACAGTAACAACTCCAATAACTGATAATAGTGACTCAGATGTAAAAGTAGTAGTTGGAGATAAGACTATGACTTTAAAAGAACTTACGACTGCAGGAACTAATGGAATCATAGTAAGTGGAGAAATCAAAAACTTAACAAAAGGAACTAGTGTATCAATACCACTAACAAGTAGTGTAACAAATACAATAAATACTCAAGATAAACTAGTAGGTAATTCATACACAATAAAAATAGAACCATATACAAGTGGAGATCAAAAAGCATTTTCTTGTAAGTTAGCATTTAAATGGGATAATAGTAAATCGCTAGCTGATAATTTAGTTGCAAGTGGAGAGTTATGGCAAAGTAGATTAGAAGGAGATGGCTATAGATATACAGGAAGTGGTGCAGTAGGAACAGACGCTAATCCAAACAACTTTATATGTTTCGGTACAAACAATAAATCAGAATGTACAGCAAATCAAGATAAATATATGTATAGAGTACTAGGAGTATTCTCAGCTGCAAATGGAAAAAATCATGTTAAACTAATCAAATATAAACAATTAGAAAAATATGCATGGAATGAAGATTGGAATTCAGATATATCATGGGAAAATAGTGATATGTATAAAGGACTTAACGGAAGTTATTTTTTAAAAAATACAACATATGATTACTTACAAAATACAAAATGGTCAAGTAAAATAGAAAACTGGACGTGGAGTGCAGTAAATACAAAAACAAATAGTAATAATGGTCCAAATTATTCCACTGGTTTAACACCAAGCCAAATATATTTACATGAAATGAATAGAAGTACGAAAACAAGTACAGTTGGCGAATGGACAACCCCAAGTGCAAAAATAGGCTTAATGTATGCAAGTGATTATACGTTATCATTGGGGTCAAGTGCATTAGCAATAACAGGAGGTACTTATGCAAATAAAGCTACACTAAAAACAGGCTGGATGCATCAAAGTAATAATGATACAACAAAGTCAACTGATGAATGGACGATTTCTCGTTATGGGGCTGGTAGCGGTGGCAACGTCACTACGTTGGTTTGGGGTGTCCGTGGTGATGGTTACGTGGACTACACAGATGTGTTCTATGATTTTGGTGCGCGCCCAGTCTTCTATCTTACAAGTGATGTCAAAATTACTGCAGATGGAGATGGCAGTCTAGAAAATCCATTTATAATAGAAAACTAGTAATAAATAAAAAAAGTAAGTAACTTTGGGTGCTTTTTACATAAGAAGTGGAGAATAATATGAATTATATAGATACATTAAATAAAGAACAAAAAGAAGCAGTACTACATAAAGATGGGCCATGTTTAGTAGTGGCTGGTGCTGGTAGTGGTAAAACTAAAGTATTAACAACACGTATAGCTTATCTTATTGATGAAGGAATTCCTAGCAGGAATATCTTAGCTATTACATTTACTAATAAAGCTGCTAAAGAGATGAAAGAAAGAATCTATAAGTTGGTAGGGGAAATTCATTCTTTTGTTGGAACATTCCATTCTTTTGGACTTCGTGTTATTAAAGATAACTATGAAGCTTGTGGACTTAAGAAAAACTTTACTATAATTGATAGTGATGATCAATTAACTATTATTAAAAAGATCCTTAAAGATATGGGGATAGATCCTAAAGAAGTGGCTCCTAATTATATTAGAAATAGAATCAGTTTTATAAAGAATGATATGTTAACCGATGCTTTAATTGAAAAGTTTTTGACTAGTGAACCAGAGAAAGTAGCTGTTAAAGTATACTATCAATATACTAAAATGCTAAAGAAAAATAACGCAGTTGATTTTGATGATTTACTTAAAATACCAGTTGAGTTATTCCTAGATAATAGTGATATTTTAGAAAGATATCAAGATCATTACAAATATATATTAATAGATGAATATCAAGATACTAATGAAGTACAATATAAATTGGTAAAACTACTAAGTAAGAAATATCGTAATATATTTGTAGTTGGAGATCAAAATCAAGCTATCTATGGTTTTAGGCAAGCTAATTATAAAAATATTCTTAACTTTGAATCTGATTATAAAGATTGTAAAGTTGTTACTTTAAATCAAAATTATAGAAGTACAACAACTATTCTAAATGCCGCCAATAGTGTTATCAAAAATAACATTGAAAGAAAAGAAGTTAATTTATTTAGTGAGCTTGGTGATGGCGTTAAGATAAAGTATATGCGTGCTAATGATGGTTTAAGCGAAGTTAGCATGGTTATTAATGAAGTAGAAAAATTAGTAAGTGATGGATATAGTCTAAATGATATAGCAATATTCTATCGTACTAATGCATCAAGTCGTATATTTGAAGAAGCCTTATTAAAGAAAAATATTGTTTATAAAGTAGTAGGAAGTTTTTATTTCTATAAGAGAAAAGAAATTAAAGATTTAATCAGTTATTTAAGACTTATATCTAATCATGATGACGATATTAGCTTAAAGAGAGTTATCAATGAGCCTAAAAGAGGAATAGGTGCTAAAAGCGTTGAAAACTTAGAAAATATTGCTAATATTGAAGGGGTTAGTATGTATGATGCTATAAGTGGTGGTAAAGAAAAAGCTTTTAAAGATATAATTGAATACTTAACTAATAAAAGTAAAGATTTATCTTTAACAGAACTTATAGATGAAGTATTAGATAAATGTGGAATTAAAAATGAACTTGAAAGTGATAAGACTTTAGAAAGTGATTTAAGAATTGAAAACTTGATGGAATTTAGAAGTATAACAGAAACTTATCAAAATGAAACTGGTAGTGTTAATCTAGAAGATTTTCTAGATGAAATAAGTTTAATAGCAGATATATCTGAACATAAAGATTTAACTAATGCTCTAACTTTAATGACACTTCATGCTGCGAAAGGACTAGAGTTTAAAGTGGTATTTATGGTTGGTATGGAAGATGGAATACTTCCACATCTTAATTCATTTAATGAACCTAGTGAAATAGAAGAAGAAAGAAGATTATGCTATGTTGGTATTACACGTGCTAAAGAAAGATTATATTTAACTAATGCTAAAAGAAGATTGTTATATGGTAATGAAACATGTAATCCGCCTAGTAGATTTATAGATGAAATAGATAATTCTCTACTAGAGAGAAGTGAACTTGAAAAAGAAAGTATTAAAATTAATCATAAAAAGTTGTATAATAATGATGACTCTTATTATGAAGTTGGTGAAGTTGTAAATCATATGACTTTTGGTAGGGGTGTAGTTGTAGGTGTAGATGATAGATTTGTATCAATAGCTTTTAATAAAAGATTTGGTATTAAAAAATTCTTAAAAAACTATACTGGACTTAAGAAAGGTAGATAAGAATGAAAGAAAAAACGTTAGTAGTTATGGCTGCCGGTATGGGTAGTAGATTTGGTGGACTTAAACAAATTGAACCAGTTGGTCCGACTGGTGAATTTATCCTAGATTATAGTATATATGATGCAATAATTGCAGGATTTAATAAAGTAGTATTTGTAATAAAAGAGGAAAATAGTGAAATATTTAAAAGTACTATTGGCAAAAGAATAGAAGATAAAATAAAAGTAGAATATGCATATCAATTATTAAATGATTTACCAAGTGGATTTAATGTACCAGACGGTCGTATCAAACCATGGGGAACTGCTCATGCTATATATGCTGCTCGTAAGTATATTAATGGAGACTTTGGTATAATTAATGCTGATGATTTCTATGGAAGAGATGCATTTATGGTATTATCTAAGTTCTTTGATGAAAAGGAAAATAGTGATAAAGAAGTATATTCGATAGTAGGTTATCATGTTGGTAAAACTATGACTGATCATGGAAGCGTTAAACGTGGTGTTATTGAATGCGATAGTGATAATAACTTAGTAAGTATTGAAGAATGTACTATATCTAAGAATGATTCAGGAGAAATAATTGCTGATCCACTTGATTTACTTAGTGGTAAAGAAACAGGTAATATAAGAGTAATAGATGAAGAATACCCAGTTAATATGAATTTAATTGGTGTAGATAAAAGTTTTATGAATTATTTAGAAAATGATATAGTAAATTTCTTAAATAATATGAAAGATCCACTTAAGAGTGAATATGGACTTCCTTATGTATTATTAAAAACTATGCGAGAAGGAAAAAGTGTTGTAAAACTTCTTAATACTACTAGTAAGTGGTATGGTATGACATATAGAGAAGACCTAGAAGAATTAAAGAGTGGCATTAATAAATTAATAAGCGAAGGTGAATACAAAGAAGACTTATGGAGCTAAGTCTTCTTTTATAATTTTAATGGATATTTAACTAGAAAATTTATTAAGAAATAATTAAAAACTAAATTAGAGATAATAATAATTCTTCTTCTGTTATGTAAAGCTGTGTGTAAAATATTTGACATGTAATAATTAATTTGCTATGATAAAGGCGATTTCTTTTGAAGGGAGAAAACTTATGGAAAAATTCGAAAAGAAAAGTCTTTTAGAGCTTAAAAGAATGTCGCTAGTAGAATTAAATAAATATATGAGTGACAAAAGAGAATATGAATATAATAATAATATTCCCCTTAATTATGATGCAATTGAAATAAGAAAAAGAATTCATTTTTTAGTAACTACTATATTAAAAATTGATAGAATTATCAATGCTCATGAAAAGATAACTATCATGAATGATTTACGTACTAGAAAAGAAGAAGGACAAATATATGCTTGTACACATATAGGTGGTAATGATGTACATAGATTAGTTGAAGCTATAAATGATTCATCATATATATTTTTTGGGGATCCTGGAGTTGCTTATACTGATCCAGTTGGATTTCTATTATACATGAATGGTACTATATACGTACATACTAGGGAAAAATTGGATAGAAAAATCGGCTATGAAAGAGCAGTAGAACTTCTTAATCATGGTGGAAAACTTATTATATTTCCCGAAGGTGCATGGAATATAGATACTAATTTACCTGTTGCTAAAACATTTAAAGGTGCTACAAGAATGGCTTATGAAACAGGAAGAGATATAACTCCAGTGGCTATTGAACAATATGGAAACGAATTCATTGTAAATATTGGAGAAAATTACAAGGTTGATGCATTTAATTATAACGAAGTAGAAGAGAGAGATAAATTAAGAGATAAGTTAGCTACTTTAAAATGGGATATATGGGAAACTAGAGATTTAGAATCAAGAGATACAATTGAAATAGTTTCTGAACATGATTTTGCTCAACGTATTGTTGACTTACTAAGTAATCATTATGGTTATGATTTACAAGGTGTATATGATACTAGATATCTAGATCTAGATATGATGGAACAAAAACAAGTAGAAGAAGATTTAAGAAGAATAAACGTTCAGTTAATAGAGAAAGAATATCAAAGAATATTAAAAAGAAAAGCAAGTTAGAGTGTAGTATTTTACTGCACTCCTTTTTATAATGCATATTAAAATAAGAACTAATCAAGTTAGTTCTTACAGTTTTCTAAGTGTCTACATATTCTAATTTGTAAGTTGTTTTTTCTTTTTATAAATGATATACTTTTACTATAATAGGAGGTGCTAAAGATGAATATATTTATATTACCTATTATTGCGTTGTTGCTTAATACTTTAATGATTGTTGTCTATTTTACTAAGAATAGAATAGATACTGAAGAAACTAATATATATGGAAGAATGTTACTTGAAAACTATATATTTAATTTATTATGTTTATTAGGTATTGTACTTAGTAAGATTCCTAATGCTTTTTGGATAATTGCTTGGGTACAAAAAATATATATGATTGTAATGCTTATTTTAACTTCTTATATACTTTTATATAATTTAGTTATTTTAAAATATAATATTAAAAAGTATGAAGTAGTAAAAAAACTTAATTATATATATATAATATTATTTGGATTATTTATATTGGTAACTCCAATAAATGTAATAGTAGATAATGATGTCTTAGATGGTAATGGATTAAGTTTTAATATATTTTTAATAGGATTAATTATTATATTGTTATTTATTATTTATACTACTATTAAAATATTTGTAGTTGATAAAAAGAATAGAAAGAAAGATATACCAATAATTATATTTACTGTAATGTATTTACTAGCTTTATTAATTAGAAAATACTATCCTGATTTAATGTTTGAAACTTTCTTTTATTCATTCATGTTACTAGTAATGTTCTTTACAATTGAAAATCCTGATGTTAAATTATTGGGAGAACTAAATATTGCAAAAGAAAATGCTGAAAGAGCTAATAGGGCTAAATCAGATTTTTTGTCTAGTATGTCTCATGAAATAAGAACACCACTTAATGCAATAGTTGGGTTAAGTGAAGATATGAATAGTCGTGATAATATACCAGAAGATATGAAAGAAGACTTAAGTGATATTGTAAGTGCTAGTCATACTCTTTTAGAAATAGTTGGTAATATAATGGATATAAGTAAGATAGAGTCTGACAAGATGGAAATTGTCAAAATGCCTTATGATTTTAAAAAAGAAATAGAGTCTCTTGCACGTGTTCAAGCTACTAGAATTGGAGATAAGAAAATAGTTTTTAAATTAACTATAGCTGATGATATACCTTATTTGCTTTTAGGAGATAAGAATCATGTTAAGCAAATTATAAATAATATATTATCTAACGCTATTAAATATACAGAAGAAGGTAGTGTTGAATTAAAGATTAATTGTATAAATGAGAAAAACAATTGTAAATTATTTATTACTTGTAAAGATACTGGTAGGGGTATAAAAAAAGAAAATATTGATAAACTATTTACTAAATTTGAAAGATTGGATATTGAAAAGAATACTACTACTGAAGGAACGGGACTTGGCCTTGCTATTACTAAAAAATTAGTAGATTTAATGGGTGGTAAAATTAATGTTGAATCTACATATGGTAATGGAAGTATATTTATGATTAATATTAATCAAGAAATAAGTAAGATGAATAAAGATTTAAGTGATACTCAAGTTATTAAGATTATTAAAGATAATGATACTAAATATAAAGATAAATTAATACTTGTAGTAGATGATAATAAATTAAATGTTAAGGTAGCTAAAAGATGTTTAGAACAATTAAATATTAAAAATGTAGATGAAGTTTATAGTGGTATAGAATGTCTAAATAAGGTTAAGAATAATAAATATGATCTTATCTTGATGGATATAATGATGCCTGAAATGAATGGAATAGAGACTTTAGAAAACCTAAATGAACTTGATAATTTTGATACTCCTGTAGTAGCGTTAACTGCAGATGCTATTAGTGGTGCTGAAGAAAAATATAGAAGTCATGGTTTTATTGGATATTTATCTAAACCATTTAATAAAGAACAATTAAAAAATAAATTAGATGAAGTATTTAAATGATGTCTAAAATATTGTAAAAGGAATAATCTCTAACGGAATAAGGTTGACTTGAATTAAATAATTTAATAAAATATAGATATAATAGGTGATGAAAAAATGCAAAAGAAAAGAATGTTATTTTTAGAAGTTATTAGTATTTTAACTCTTCTGGTATTTGTACTAGGGGCATCTTTTGCATACTTTGGAATTGTCATTAATGGTAATAATACAGCAAGTATGAAAAGTAAATCTGCTAAAGCTGAAGGGGGAATTACTTTTCAAAATAAAACTAGAAAGCTATATTTTAGTGTTAATGCAAGTGATATGAGTGATTTAAAGATTGGTACTAAGTATTATGCTACTAATGATATTAATAAAGGGTACGCGTTAGAAAGTGAAAATCATGTTTTTCCTTTAACAGAGGTACGTGTTAGTGGGGGTAATTTAAAATATAAATGTTATTATAATTTTAAAGTATCTTATGGAGAAAATAACTCTATGAAAACGACTGGTCATGATGAAATTGTATTATCATTTTCAGGCGATTCAACTATTACTGATGGTAAAACAATTGATTTATATGATTTAAATAATGCTGGTACTATGAACCTAAAAGGATATTTTTATCCACTTGTAAGTGATGATTATGAATTAGATGATGTAGCTAAAAAAGGTGTACAGCTTATTAATGTTGAATTATATATTAAGAATACTAATTGGGATCAAGGATTAAGTATAGCAAATAAACATCTTGAAGTATTAATTGAACCTGAAAAAGTTGATGGTGCTGATACTTTATTCCAATGCGTAGAAGCTGATTAATATTATTAAGGGTGATTAAATGAAAAGTAAGACAATAATAATTTTAATTGGTTCTTTTTTTGTGACTCTTTTAGTACTTTTAATAGTAAATGCTTCTATTAGACCAGAATTTGCATTTTTTATAAATGGTAGTGAAGAAGTATATCAAAATGTATTAGAAGATTATCATGATAATGGAGCAACTTCTTATTATAAGAATAGTATATTTTTTAGTGATGATTTGAAAGTTAAAACTACTAATGAAGTTGATACTAGTAAACTTGGAACTTATTATGTTACTTATAAAGTTAAATATAAAAATAAGACTTATACTAAAACAAGAACCGTGAATGTAGTAGATCTTACTAGTCCAGTTATAAATATTAATAATAAAATAGTTAATATGTGTGAAGGTAAAAAAGTAGATGACTTTAAGTATGTAGCACTTGATAACTATGATGGTAATATAACTAAGAATGTCGAAGAAAAAATGACTAAGAAGTACTTAATACTTACTGTTAAAGATTCTAGCGGTAATGTTACTAATAAGAAAGTCAAATTAAATAATTTAGATTTAAGTATACCTTCTATTACTTTAAATGGAGAAGATATAGTTAATTTAAATGTTAATGATGAGTATAAGGAGAAGGGGGCAACTGCCACAAATTCTTGTGATGGAGATATATCTAGCTTAATAGAAGTTACTAGTAATGTAGATACAACTAAAGCTGGTAATTATATAGTTACTTATAAAGTTACTGATAGATTTGGTAATAGTAATCAAATAGAAAGAAAAGTAAATGTATCTTAACCCATACAAATAATATAAAGATTCATAATATAGAATAGAAAGGATAGGTATTATGAATCAAAGTAATTTTGAATATACAGGAAAGACTTCTTTTAAAGAAATGAAAACTGATAAAATGGAAAGTATGAATATGGATATGAATGATGGATGTTGTATGAATACTATGAATACTATGTGTCCACCAATACAAGAATGTCCACAAGAAAGAGTGTGCCATAGATATATGTGCTATGAAGTACCACATGATTGATAATTTATGTTATATTGGTAGGTCACATATTTATTTATTGGCTAAATTTAGAAGTAAAAAATATAGAAAAAAGTCTTGTAATTCTATATAAAATTTGATACGATTATCTTGATAATAAAAGAAGGTAATTGATATTAATTTTAGCCTAAAAAATTTATAACTTTAAGGCTAGAAATAACCTTTTTTTAGTATATAGAAAAGGTAAGGTATTATGAAAGAAAAGAAAAAGCAACTTATAGTTGTAGCACTTGCTTTTGCATTATTACTTTTAGTAGGTGGAACATATGCATACTTTAGTATAAATGCGAGCAACGATAAGACGGGGGCTAAGGTATCAGGTAAAGCAAACAACTTAGGTAATCCATCAATGCAAATTAAAACATCTAAGTTATATCTTAACTTGGATGCAAATTTAATGAGTCAAGCAAATGCAGGAAAGACTTATTATGCTAATGAAAATGAAAACGGACTAGCACTAACTACTAATCCAAACTATACATTAGCAACAGCACAATTACCAGAAGGAGATGAAGCACTAGACTGTACTTATAATTATAAAGTAACAGCAACCGTAACAACTCCAATCTCCGATAATTCAGACTCAGATGTAAAAGTAGTAGTTGGAGATAAGACTATGACTTTAAAAGAATTAACTACTGCAGGAACTACAGGCATTATAGTAAGTGGAGAAATTAAAAACTTAACAAAAGGAAATAGTGTATCAATACCATTAACAAGTAGTATAACAAATACATCGACTACTCAAGATAAACTAGTGGGTAATTCATATACAATAAAAATAGAACCATATAATAGTGGAGATAAAAAAGCATTTTCATGTAAGTTACACGCTGATTCAACACCACTAGCAGATAAATTAATCGCAAGTGGAAAATTATGGCAAAGTGGACTTGAAGGCGATGGCTATAGATATACAGGAAGTGGTGCAGTAGGAACTAGTACTAATCCAAATAACTTTATATGTTTTGGTACAAATAATAAATCAGAATGTACAGCAAATCAAGATAAATATATGTATAGAGTATTAGGAGTATTCTCAGATGCAAATGGAGAAAACCATGTTAAACTAATTAAATATAAACAATTAGAAAAATATGCATGGAATGCGGACGATGAAACAGATAAATCATGGGAAAACAGTGATATGTATAAAGGACTTAATGGAAGTTATTTCTTAACAAATACAACATATGATTATTTACAAGATACAACATGGAACAATAGAATTGAAAACTGGACATGGAGTGCAGTAAATACAAAAACATACGATGGAAGTAGTGGTCCAAATTATTTTAGCGGATTAACAACACAACAAATATACTTACATGAAATGAATAGAACGACAAAAGCGAGTACAGTAGGTAAATGGACAACACCAAGTGCCAAGATTGGCTTAATGTATGTAAGTGATTATCAAATGTCATTGGGGTCAAATGCTTTAATACTAACAGGATCATCAAATGCGAGTACATTAAAAACAGGATGGATGCATCAAAGTAATAATGACACAACAAAGGGTACTGATGAATGGACGCTTTCTCGTGCTGGGACTAGTAGCAGTGGCTACTTCTATGCGTGGAGTGTCTATAGCGACGGTTACGTGAACAACCGCTACGTGAGCTATACGTTTGGTTCGCGCCCAGTCTTCTATCTTACATCGAATCAAGCGTATTTGGGCGGAAATGGGTCGCTTGACGATCCGTTCATGATCCGATAGGGCGTTCGATAACAGGGCCGGTCTAATGCGTTGTAGTACGGGTGCGGCTAGCGAAAAGTCTTGATAACAAAAAATATTATAGAATTTAATACTTGCAATATGTGCTAAAATAAAATTCGCCGGCTGTAAAGTCGGCGCCTGCCGAAAATGGTATCAACACACTTTTTGTATAGAAATATAAATAACAAATCAGACTTATTTTTCAAACTCTCGTGGGAGTGGAGTTGCGGTATGTTTGGTGTTTGCTCAGGCTTTTATTTAACAAGTGATGTTAAAATTACTTTGAATGGAGATGGAAGACTAGCAAATCCATTTATAATAAATGAATCGCAGGTCTCGTTAATCTAACTATGTCTCGTATAAGAATAATCATATAGTAATGATTCATATAATTTAATGGTGAATTATTATGTATAAGATAACTTTTAAGTATGATGATTTAGATATAAATGATATATATATTAGAGTAATAGAAAAAGAATTATTCGGAGTAGTAGATGAATAATTCTTTTTCTGTGGGATTATATATTAGGCTTTCTAGAGAAGATGATAATAAGAATATTGAAAGTGAAAGTATAACTAATCAAAAGAGTTTACTTATGCAGTATGTAAATGAGAATAATTTAAAGGTATATGATATTTATATAGATGATGGTTATAGTGGTACTAGTTTTGATAGACCTTCTTTTAATAGATTAATAAAAGATATAGAGAATAAAAAAGTTAATATGGTTATTACTAAAGATATGTCTAGATTAGGTAGAGATTATATTGGAACAGGTAATTTAATAGAAAAATATTTTCCTAAATATAATGTAAGATATGTTTCTATTACTGATAATATTGATACTTATTTAGATAGTACTAATAATGATATAGCACCCTTCAAAGCTATTATGAATGATATGTATGCTAAAGATATAAGTAAGAAAATTAAATCTAGTTTAAGAGCTAAAATGAAAGAAGGTAAGTGGGTTGGTGGTAGACCACCGTTTGGTTATAAACAAGATCCATTAGATAAAAATAAACTAGTAATTGATAAAGAAAAAGAAGTCGTTGTTAAAAGAATATATTCTTTATGTTTAGATGGATATAGTTGTTATAAGATTGCTAAGTTACTTACTAAAGAAGGAGTGAAGTCTCCAAGTGAATACTATAACTTTGATTGGAAAAATATTAAATGCAGTCATGGATGGAATTCTAAAACTATAAAAGATATTCTTACAAATGAAATATATACAGGGTGTATGATTCAAAATAAGAGAAGCAAAATTAATTATAAGATAAAGAAGATAGTTAAAAATAATAAAGAAGACTTTATTGTGGTAGATAATACACATGAAAGAATTATTAGTAAAGAAATGTTTAAAAGAGTAGAAGAGATGCTACCTAAATGTGTTGGTAGAATAGAGAAGAAAGAAAATAATTTATTAGATGGTTTATTATACTGTGGAGATTGTCATCATCGAATAGCAGTAATGCCTAGAAGAAAAAGTGATAATAATTCTTATACAATATGTAATTATTATCGTACATATAAGACTAGGCGTTGTAAAATGCATTCAAATAATTATGATAAGTTAGAAAGTGCTATTTTAAATGAATTATTTAAAATATGTGAAAGTAAAATTGATAAAGATTTAATAAAAGATAAAGTTATTAAAGATATTAAAAAACTAGTTAAGAAAAAAGATAAAAGAAAATTATTAAAAAAGGAAATAAATAATTTAAATAATAAGATAGATACTATTTATTTAGATAAATTAAATAATATTATAACTGAGAATCAATATCTAAAAATAAGAGATTATTTATTAAAAGAAATTAATAATAAAGAAAAAGAATTAAAAATTAAGGAGAATATAGAAACTAATATTAACTATAAAAAGATAGATGATATATTAAATAATAAAAAATTTACTAGAGAGTTACTTGTTAATTTAATTAAGAAAATTGAAATATTTGAAGATAAATCAATTACAGTATTTCTTTCTTTTGAATAATGAGATATAATTCATTTAAGGGGTGAAAAGAATATGGAAAAAGAAGAAAAAAATATATTAAATAAATTTAATAATTTAGAAAAGAAAGAAACTTTAGAAGATAAGTTTAAAAATTTTAATTTTGATAATTATGATAAAAGCGAATTTTCTAAAGATGCATTCTTTGGAGAAGATGTTGGCAGAGAAATTATAGAAGACTATGAAAATATATAATTAATAATTTTAATATGAAGGGTGATTAATTATGGACATAAATAAACTAAAAACTGAATTAATAAAGCAAAAAGAATCTAAATTTAAAGGCAACATATATCATTATTCACAAGTAAATTTTGCTTATAATTCAAATAAGATAGAAGGCAGCAATTTAACTAGTGAACAAACTGAAGCAATATTTGATACTTCTAGTTTTATTCCTAAAAGCAATGACTTGATAAAGTTAGATGATTTAATTGAGTCTAAAAATCATTTTAAATTATTTGATTATATGTTAGAAAATATTGATAATTTATTAACTAAAGATATGATAATTGAAATGAATAAGATATTAAAGAGAAATACTAGTGATGAAGAAAATCCTAGATATAATGTTGGGGGTTTTAAAGTTGTTCCTAATATAATAGGTATAGTTAATGTTATTAACACTACAAAACCAGAAGATGTAGAAAAAGAAATAAATGATTTATTAAATGAATATAATTCTAAAACAAATATTACTTTAGAAGATATAATTGATTTTCATTATAAATTTGAATGTATTCATCCTTTTGGTGACGGAAATGGCCGTGTAGGTAGAATTATAATGTTTAAGGAATGCTTAAGAAATAATATTATGCCATTCATTGTATTAGATGATGATAAGGCTTATTACATGCGTGGTTTAAAAGAATATAAAAATGATAAGATGTTTTTAATTGATACGATTGGTCATGAACAAGATTTATATGAAAAAATTTGTGAAGAGTTATTAGATTTTGAAATAGAAGATAATAATTAATTTATTAAAATATAGTTAGGTGGTAATGATGGAACTAGTAGATGTTTATAATGATAAACATGAAAAGTTAAATTATACTAAAGGAAGAAAAGAGTTAACTGATGGAGAGTATCGTCTATCTTCCTTTGTATGGATTATTAATGATAATGATGAAATATTAATTCAACAAAGAGTGTTTAATGATAGTAAATTTCCTGGTATGTGGGGTGCAACAGCGGGTGGAGCTTATGCAGGTGAAACTAGAGTTGATTGTATATTGCGTGAATTAAAAGAAGAAATGGGAATTAATGCTAATCTAGAAGATTTAAGATTTATTGGATCTTATGTTAGAATATATGATTATGTAGAAATATTTGTCTTAAGAAGTAATATTAAAATAGCCGAATTAACTTTACAAGAAGATGAAGTACAAGATGTTAAATGGGTTAGTATTAGTGAGTTTGAAAACATGATTAATAATGGTGAAGGAATATCATCAGCATTTAATATATTTAAAGAATATTATGAAAAGTATTATAATACGTATGTAACATTTGAAAATGGTAAACCTATATTTAGAAAAAAATAATTGTATAACAAAAGGAATCAATCACATATTATTCCATGTAATACAAGAATAATAAATCATCATGTATATAGACATACATATACTCCATGCTTTACTAGTTGTGAAGAAAATGTAGTGTCTAATGTATATGACCGTAAGTGTTGTTAATTTAAAAGAAGCCTGACTTGTTTAGCTAGGCTTCTTTTTAAGTGTTTAAAAGTTGTATATCAAAAGTCTTAAAAGTTGTATATCAAAATTCTTGAAACTTGTATATCAAATAAAAGTATGATATTATATATTTAGGAGTTGATAACATGAATTATAATGAAAATGAATATATAAATAGATTGATTGATAAGAATATTGAAACCTATTTAGACATATTTGGCGCTATATCAGTTGAAGGCCCTAAATGGTGTGGAAAAACTTGGACATCAAGTAAACACGCAAATAGTGTTAGATATTTAGATGATGATGCTACTAGGGATTTAGCATTATTAGATATAAATTTAATATTAAATGATGAAAGTCCAGAATTAATAGACGAATGGTATTTAGTGCCTCAAATTTGGGATAAAGTTAGAAGAAAGTGTGATGAAGATTCTAAAAAAGGTAAATATATCTTAACATGTTCAACTCAACTAAATGATGAAAAAAAGAAAAAAATTACTCACAGTGGCGCTGGTCGTATTGGTAAGATTCACATGTATACAATGAGTTTATATGAGTCTGGTGATAGTAGTGGAGTTGCTTCATTAATTGATATGTATAATAATACTCAAAAAAATGTCTTAGTTGATAAACCAGATATTAGAGACATTGCTGCCTTAATAATAAGGGGTGGTTGGCCAAGTAATTTAAAAACTAAAAAAGAAAATTATGGTATAATTCCTAAAAGTTATATTGAATCTATTTTAGATAAAGATATGAATGATGATAAAAAAAGAGATAGAAATAAAATGAAAATGTTACTTCAGTCATTATCTAGAAATGAGTCATCAATAGTAAGTAATAATACTATTTTAAATGACATAGGTGAATTTAATAATAACGATACTATTGAAAGCAGAATAACTCTAACAGATTATTTAGATACATTAGATAGATTAAATCTAATAGTTAATCAAGAAGCTTATAGTGCTAATTACAGATCTAAAGAAAGATTAGGTAAATCACCTAAAAGACATTTAGTTGATCCATCTTTAGCTTGTGCATCATTAAACTTATCGGTAGATAAAATGATGCTTGACTTAAAAACATTTGGTTTTTTATTTGAATCATTAGTTGAAAGAGATTTAAGAATCTATATTGAATATTTAGGGGGTAAATTATTTCATTTTAGAGACAATACTAGTGGATTAGAAATTGATTCTATATTAGAATTTGAAGATGGTGAATATGCTGCTGTTGAAATAAAATTAGGCGTTAATCAAGTTGAAGAAGCAAAAGCATCGTTGTTAAAATTTCAAGAAAATATGGAAAAGAAGCCTAAGTTCATGTGTATAATTACAGGTAATAGTGAAGCAGTAGTGCAAGATAAAGAAACAGGAATTTATATATTACCGATTACCGCTTTAAAACCATAAATTAAAATAAGTCCAAAACTGGACTTATTTTAATTTAATATCATTCTTATTAAATTCTTTTAATATTAATTCATAAATATTACTTTCGATGTTTCTTTGTTTCTTAGGATGAGCTAAGAATCTTATGTTAAATTGAATACCATCTTCTACTATCTTAGTATAAATAATAGGTGTTAAATTATTATAATAGATTCTATAATCAGCGGTATTCTTAGTTAATTCTCTTTTCATTTTCTTTGGTATATCTTTAATTACTTCATCACTGCTAATTATATCCATTAAGATATTTTTACATTTTTCATAATCTTCATTAAGATCAACTTTTACTTTAATTTCATCCCAAATATATTTAAAAACAGTATTATAATTTTTAGTAGATTTATCTACTATTTCTGAGTTTGGAATAGTAATGATTATACCAGTAGATTGATTAGTTTCTTCATTAACTTCTAAAACTTCAGTACTAAGAGAATTTATATTAATAACATCTCCAATAACTGTATCTACTTGTATTCTATCTTCTACTTTAATTGGTTTCTTAAGTTTAATATATATTCCACAGAAGTAATTATAGATAGTTTGTCTAATTGCAAGAGTTAAAGCAGCAGATACCAAACTTATTAAAGTTATTAATTCTTTTAACTGTTCATGCCAAATATATAAAAATGCTATGAATAAAAGAATAGATAAAATAGTTTTATTAATTTGATTATTCTGATATAGTTGTTTATCAGTTAATTTCATTTTCTTGTTTATAAATACTAGTAACTTCGTAAGTAATTTATAAATAATAAAAGATATAATAGAGTATATAAATAGTATAATATATTCATTGTTTGTATTAAGTGAATCTTTTAAATAATTAGTAATTGTTATTATAGTCATAATTTCTCCTTTCTTTAGTAGGCTACTACTATAACATTAATATTAATAATATTCTAGTGATAATTAAAATATTAATGTAAATAAATGTAAAGTAGTAATATTTTTAGATTGTGATAAAATAATAAAGTGATGTGTATGAAAGATTTAATTAAATTAGGAGATAATACTTATGTATTAAAAGGTATTAGTAATATTGGAATATATAAAGTAGATGAATTAAATGTATGTCTTATTGATACAGGACTTGCAAGTGATTATTCTAAAATAGTAGATGTACTTAATAGTAATAATTGGAACTTACAATATATAGTTAACACTCATGCTCATGCTGATCATACTGGTTCTAATAAAAAGCTATTAGAATTATATGATACTTGTGTATATGCAAGTTTAAATGAATTAGTATATTTAAGTAATCCAGAATTAATGCCTACAATTCTTTATGGCGGATTATATATAAATGATTTAAATAATACTATGTTTATGGGTAATAAGATAACTAATATAAAAGATATAAATATGATAAATATACCAGGTATTAAATATATTAACTTACCTGGACATACTCTTGGTAGTATAGGTATTATTACTAGTGATAATGTTTTATTTACTGGAGATAGTTATACAAGTATTAGTATATTAGAAAAACAAAGTATTCAGTTTACAACAGATATAGCACTTTCCCTAAGTACTTTAAATATCTTAAAAAAATATAATTTTTCTTATTATGTACCTAGTCATGGAGAAGTTGAAAGTAATATAGAAAGTACTATTAATAAAAATATAGAATGTATTAATAATAACATTAAACTAATATTAAGTTTTATAGATAATACTAGTTATGATGAGCTATTAAAAAAAGTATTTGATTATTATCATATTAAGATGGATATAGTTAAATATTATTTAATTGGATTTACTATAAAATCTTATTTAACATTTTTATATAATAATAAGTTAATTAAGTATGACTATGCAGATAATCTATTTAAGATAGTTAAGATTTCTTAGCTATCTTTTTTAATTCTTTTATAAATATAGAAGGATTATTTATATTATATAAAAGATATGTCTTATATCTAGCTCTAGTAATAGCAACATACATAAGTCTTCTTTCTTCAGCATAATCTATTTCTAATTGAGTACTTAGTTTTTTTATTATACTCGAGTCTTCTAGTTTATTTGGAAAACCAAGGGTAGAGTTATTACAGTTAAGAATAATAACATAGTCACTTTCAAGTCCCTTAGATTTATGTACTGTCATATATTTAAAAGAGTATTCTTTATATACTAAAGTATCTTCTATTAATTTAATATCATTATCTAAATAACTATTTATATCAAAGTTATTACGAGATAATATCAAAGTATCTGTATCTATTAGTTCATCTAATAATTTTTTTAATTCTTTTTTATTATCATTATATGGTATAAAGATAAGTGGATCATTATCAAACTTATTAGTAGTTAATAATTCCTTTTTAATTTGATATTTATTATTTTCAATAAAAGTTTTCGCTATAAAAACAAGCTTTTCTGTATTACGATAATTATATTTAAATTTAATTTCTAATATATCTTTAAAGTATTCATTTATATTCAAGAAGATAAATAAATTACAACCGGTAAATTTATAAATAGATTGCCAATCATCTCCTACACATATAAATTTAGCATGGCATCTTTTAACTAGTTTATATACTAAATCAAATCTTATTTGACTAGTATCTTGAAACTCATCTACAAAGATATATTTATAATTATAATTAGTTTTATCTATTAAATTACTTGCATATATTATTAAGTCATCTAAATCTATAGTATTAGTACTATTTAATTCTTCTTTATATAATTTATATATATTAAGTATTAAATATACTATTCTTTTTTCTATCTTAGGATACTTAATATTTAATATTTCTTTTATATTATAGTTATTACTTTTTAAAAACATGATATATTTAAATATCATTTTCTTAAAACTAATAAACAAATAAGTATTCATAAGTCTTTTATAACTAAATTCATAATTCAAATACTTAAGAATATATTTCTTATTTAGATTATCTATATTATATAAATATTCATCTATTATATACTCCAAGTAACTTGTGTTTGTTAGTTTATAATTATAATTTAAATCATCTAGTATTTTAATAGCTAGTTTATGAAATGTAAGAACTAGGATATTATATTTAAGTTTATTCTTAATATCATTAGTAGATTTATTAGTAAAACTAATCATAAGTATTTCTTCTTCTTTAATACCCTTATTATTTATAAGATATTCTATCTTTTTTAGTAAAGAAAATGTCTTACCAGAACCAGCTCCTGCTATTATCTTAATACTTGTATCATTATCTATTATTTGTTTTTGATATTCATCTAATTCCATGTAATGTTGTTATAAAGTCACTTCAATTATAGCATGTATTGTTATACTTAAACAATATATGACATTTTATATCTTGAAAACAAGATTAAAATATTATAGAATTATTCTAGAAAGAGTAGGTAAATGATGAAGAAATTGGAGAAAAAACAAATTGTAATATTAATATTTGTATTTGCATTATTGCTGTTAATTGGTGGAACATATGCATACTTTAGTATTAATGCGACTAGTGATAAGACAGGGGCTAAGGTAACAGGTAAAGCAAACAGCTTAGGAAATCCAACAATGCAAATTAAAACATCTAAGTT
>CAKOMQ010000014.1 GCA_934096715.1 uncultured Bacilli bacterium | reverse complement strand
GTAGGAATCTCAAATGCCAATGATCATTATGAATATCAAGTTATTAGAGTATATAAATAATCATAAATTACAATTTGTTGAAATGGAGGATTGATTATGAAAAAAAGTTTAAAAATTACTTTAATAATTATTGGTGTTTTTGTAGGACTAATAATCTTGGATACAACCCAAGCTATAGTATTTAATAATAGTCCTATTATAAGAATAACAAAAACTTATTCAAACTCTCATAAAAAACATATAGGAGTTTTCGTAGAAACTGATATTTATGACGGTGTAACACAAACAACTCGCTTTAAATGGGAAAGTCATACTTTGCCTATAACAGATAGTACTGATAACCTAAAAGATACTTATAAGAAAGTAAGTGATTATTTTGGAAGTGAAACTACTGATCATAGTAATTTAGGTTCTTGCTCACTAGATGAAAGTAATAATGTTGTTGTCGTTGCTCTCATAGATAATAGTAAAACAAAACAGGAAGAGTTTATAAAAAATGCTAATATAAATCCAAAACATGTCAAATTTGAACAAGGTGGTCCTTATACAACATCAGCGTTTGATTTTTATATAACAAAACCAGAAAGTCACACTGATATTAGATTTAATGATTATTATACTACTAATGATCGTACAATTTATTTGGCAGGAAATATTGGGGAGCTTTATATTAAAGATCAAGATAAAGATATTACTTTGAAAACTTATCTTTCAACTGCATATCAAACACTTGATGATGGTATAAAACATATTACTGATAAATTAGAGTTAAAAGCCACACTGAAAGATGGAGGAACAAAAATTTACAAATCTAAAAATAAAGATATAACTATGATAGTATGTAATACTACTAAAAATGATAAAAAAATATTAATTGGTGATTATTCTATGGAATATACAGAAGGAGATTGTAAGAATTAATAAATCAACAATTTACTAGTGAGATTAGTTTGAAATATAACTAGTCTTTTTTTATTGATTAGAATGAGAATGAAAATTATGCATTTAAATTAAGATAGATTGATTAATTTCAATCTTTTTTTATTGAAGGAGGTGGTTAAATTGATTGTATTTAATATTTAATTTAAAAATATTTGTTTAAAAGAAAGGAAAGGATTGATAATATGAAAACAAATAATAATGTAGTAAAAAAGAAAAAAGATAAAAGAACAAAATTGTTAATAGTAGGAGGAATTAGTTTATTTACAGTATTAGGGGGTACACTTGCATATTTTACAACAAGTAGTACGATTAAAGATATTTTTAATACTGCAAAGTATGAAACAAAGATAGTAGAAGTATTTGAATCACCTAGTGATTGGACTCCAGGGACAACAACCGAAAAGACTATAAAGGTTACTAATAATGGAACTATTGATATGGCACTTCGTGCATCATATACTGAAAAGTGGGTAAATGCCAAAGGCAAAGAAATATCACTTACAGATGATGATAATAATGTAGCTGCTATAATAAATTTTGATAATAGTTGGACTAAAAGTGAAGATGGTTATTATTACTATGGTAGTAAATCAAATATGACTAAATTATTACCAAATGAAACATCTTCTTCTTTTATAACTGGAGTAACTTTTAATAAAGATATTAAAGCAGATTTAAATACCAGCGTTTCTCAAGATGGTAAAACTATTACATTTACTTCAACTGGAAATGGATATGATGATGCTACTTATACATTAACAGTTAAAATTGATACAGTGCAGTATGATCAAGCAAAAAATTTTTGGTAGAAAGGAGAATGAGTGAACTATTAAAGTTCATTATTTATGGTGAAAAAAATGTTAATGAAAGTTAAGAATGGAGTAATTAGTATATTGTATATTTTAGTTCTTATCTATCTACTTATTTTTATACCAAGATTTTTTGGACATACACCACTGGTTGTGATTTCTGGAAGTATGGAGCCGACATTAAAGGTCGGTTCTTTAATTTATTATCGTAGCAATGATCTTGATGATTTTAATAAGGATGATATTTTAGTTTATAGATATAAAAATCATACAATATCACATAGAATTGTAGAACAAGTAAAGGGTGGTTTTATTACAAAAGGAGATGCTAACCAAACAAATGATTTTTTGGTAGTTAATAACGAGCAAGTGTTAGGAAAAGGGACACAATGGTGCATCCCATACCTAGGATTATATGCTGACTTTATATACACTCATAAATATATATTATTTATAACTGTTTCATTATTAGTAATTGATTTAGGTTATGACATATATAGAAAGCAAAAGCATAAGGAGGTAATCATTGATGAAGAAAAAAATTAGTTTATTAATTATTACAATAACTGCTATGTTTTGCACTGTTGGTATAACTCTTGCTACATTTAATACAACTGCAAATTATACAAATGAGTTTAAAGCAGAAAGTTACGAATTTTCTATTGATGCAAGTGGTGGTACTTTTGCTAATGAAAAGGTTATATTAAATGGACTATCAGCAACACTACCAACACCATATCGTAAAGGATATACATTTATAGGTTATTCTAATTCATCTAATGGAAATGTAATTTATAACAAAGATATTTCTAATGTAGAAGATATTAATAATAAGAAGATATACGCTAAATGGAATATTATCACTTATAATATTACTTATGACTTAAACGGAGGTACAATAAGTGGACAACCTACAAGCTATAATGTAAATGATACTTATACACTACCAATACCTAGTAAAAGAGGGTACTCTTTTGCAGGGTGGAGTGGCACAGACATTAATGGCATAAGTAAAGATGTTGTAATTTCAAAAGGTAGCATTGGTAATAGAAACTACAAAGCAAACTGGACTATTAATACATATTCTATTTCATATAACTTAAATGGTGGCTCAATAAGTGGACAACCTACAAGTTATAATGTAAATGATACTTATACACTACCAATACCTAGTAGAAAAGGTTATACATTTACTGGTTGGAGTGGTACAGATATTAATGGTATGAGCAAAAATGTAACTGTATCTGGTGGCATAGGAAATAAAACTTATACTGCTAATTGGAGTCAAAATTATTATACCGTTTCTTATTATGTTAATGGTAATTTATGGACTACAAGAAGTGTAGGATATGGTAATAGTATTGAAAACTTAAATGCCCAATCACTATTAGATAATTATCATACATTTCACGGATGGAATAACTGGGTAGATACAATGCCAGATTATAATATAAGTTTAACTGCAAATGTTACAGAGTCTTATTGTATGTTAATGACTGGGCATGGTCCTTACGGAAATGCCACAGCATTACTAAAAGTTTTTCAAGATGCAGGTTGGACTGGTAGAGTAGAAATTGCACCATCTACAACAAGTTATTATTGGGTAGTTACCGATTATACATTAACTAGAGTAGAAGCAGAGGCACAAAAAGAATATATTGCTAGTCATACTAATTATAGAAATTATAATTACCCATATTTATATTGGGTAGCAGTTAGTTGTACTAATGGTTATTCAGAATCGTGGACTCGTTCATCTGGACAAAGGTATTTTAATTAGTGATGAAATACTTGAAATTAATGATAGAATTATATGAAAAAAGTAATGGGTTATGAGGTTAGTTTGAAATATAACTAGTCTTTTTTGAAAGAGAGGGAAAAAATGAGAAGAAGAACACATAAAAAGAACTTCTGGTTTAATGATGAAGAAGAAAACAGAATAAAAGAATTATGTAATAAAAGTGGAATGAATGAAAGTGATATAGTTAGAAATCTTATAATGGGTAATTCAATAAAAGAAGCACCAAGCAATAAGTTTTACGAAGTTGTTAGAGATTTAAGGTCAATATCTAATAATATAAATCAACTTACAAGAAAAGCACATTCACTTGGCTTTATAGATGAAAGAGAATATAGAGAAGAAGTAATTAGACTTGATATTCTAATTGATGACTTAAAATTACAATTTTTAAATAAGAATATAGCAGGTAATAAATGATATTACTTTTTTTATATGCTTGTTTAAAGGTGTCTAGTGAATGTTCTAGGATAGAGGAAGAATGGCAACAACAGGAATATGGAAAGTTGAAAAAAGATTAGACCATGTTATTGACTATGTTATAAATCCAGAAAAAACAATGAAAGATGGAGATTATCAAGAATTACATAAACTAGATGGTTATGAGAAATTAAATTATGAAACTGAAGAAGAATGTTTTGTATCAGCTTTAAATTGTTCTACTCATAGACCATACAAAGATATGATGCTTACTAAAGAGTTATATGGTAAAAAAAGTGGAATACTTGGTTATCATGCTTTTCAATCATTTAAAGAAGGAGAAATTACTCCAACACAAGCACATTTAATAGGAGTGAAATTAGCTGAGGAAATATGGGGAGATAGATTTGAAGTAATAGTTAGTACACATACAAATTGTAAGCATATTCATAATCATTTTGTAATCAATTCGGTATCATTCAAAGATGGAAAAAAATATCACGACAGTAGAGAAACTTATGCACTTATAAGACAAGTATCTGATTCATTATGTGAGGAATATGGATTAAGTGTAGTTAAAGATAAAAAAGTTAAGAAAGTTAATTATGATAATTATTATCAAGGCTATGTAAAAAAGACAAATTATCATACTTTTGCTAAACAAGATTTAGACAGAGCAATAGGTATGGCAGTATCTTATAAAGATTTTATCAACATTATAGAGAAGATGGGATATGAAGTGAAAGAAAGATATGGGAAGTTAAGTATAAGAAGAAGCCCATATAAAAGAAATATTAGAATTGAAAGAGCATTTGGTAGTGATTATTCTATAGATAGTATTAATACTAGAATTGAAAATACACACTTACCCAGAATACCTTTCATTGAATCATACAATAATGACTACAATTATAAAAAGGAATATAAAAAGAATAAAGCACACGGATTATATGGATTATTTAAACATTATTGTTATATTTTAAAAGTTTATCCAACTAAATATCCAAGAAAAGTTCTTCCAGTAAATATTAGATTAGATTTGAATAAAATGGAAGAAATATCAAATCAAACAAGACTGCTTGTAAGGGAAAAGATAGAAACCCATGAGCAGTTTTTATTTTATAAAGAACAGATAAATAGAGAAGTTCAAGAATTAGTTGGAAAAAAACATAACCTTTGGGTAAAGCATAAAAGAGTTAAAACAGAAGAAGAAAAATTGTTAATTCGTAATCAAATAAATGAAATCACTAAAGAATTAAAAGAAAAGCGAAGGGAGGTGGTCTTATGTGATGGAATAGAAAAAAGAAGTAAAGATATAGAAGAAAGTATCAAAGAACTTGAAGAAAAAGGAAAGGAGAGAGATAAATGAATTCAAGTGAAGCTGCAGAGCAAATGGTCAAGTTTTCTATTGAGGGAATTGAAATGTTATTAAGAGTAAGTGGAACTGGTGCAGAAAGAATAGCAGTTATGCTTTATACTATGGCGAAAGATAAACAAATGACAAAAGGTAAAACATCACTTAATAAGATGTTAAAATCTGGTAGTCCACTTCAAATATTTTCAGTTAAAGCAAGTGAACTTAAAAAGTTTGAAAAAGAAGCAAAAAAATACGGCATACTTTATACTGCTTTAATTGATAAAAATCTTCCTGATAATGATGGGATAGTAGATATTATGGTTAGAAGTGAAGATGCATCAAAAGTAAATCGTGTTGTTGAAAGATTTAAACTTGCTCAAACTGATAACATTACAATTAGAAATGAAATAGAAAAAGACAAGATGGAAGAAATGATGAAAGAAGCCAAAGAGAAAGGCATTCCAGTTATTTCTGATGAAGAAAAACTTGCTAATGATATATTAGCAAAACCAATTCAAAAGGAGAAAAACGAAATATCAAACCCCGATGTGGCAAAGACACAAAAACCTCTGTCAGAGCCCAGCTTAGAGAACTTAAAGGTACAGGAAGGTGTTATTAAAGAAAATAAACCATCTGTTCGTAAATTACTTCAAAGATTAAAAGATGAAGTAAAGTATAGAAATGTTCCAAAAGATTATAGGGAAGCTATAAAAAAAGGTCAGGAGGCAATAGAAATAGATGTTAATAAAAAAACTAAAACAACATATTCTCCTGATGGTAAAGTAAAAAAACAAAAGTTTAAAAATGGAAAGGAAAGATAAATATGAAAGAGGAAACAAAAGCATCTTATGATAAAGAGGCATATATTAAAAAGAAAAGAGAACAGTTAGATAATGCTTATAAAACTATTGATGAGGGATTAGAAGAAATAACTACTAATCCTGATTTTTTTAAAGAGTATTTAGCAGTGCAAGGTAAGTTTGACTTATATACACCAAGAAATGCTATTTTAATTGCTAAACAATTACCTAATGCAATACAATTAAAAGAAATGAAAAAATGGATAGAAGATAATGTAAGTTTTAAAAGTAAGTATCCTAAAAAGATTGTTATACTTGATCCTAGAGAACCATACACTACTAAAGATGGTAGAACAATCAAAGGATATACTGCTAAAGAACTTGTAGATGTATCTGAAACTAATATGAAACCATATACTAAAAATTATGATAAAAAAATGATATTACAAGCACTCCTACATGAATGCCCTATGGATGTTAAAAGTGTTGATAGTTTAGAAAATGATTTATCTTCTAAATGGGATACAGAAAATAAAGTCTTGTATTTATGTAGAAATGAAGATAGTAATATTGCATTTAAAACTGCAATAACAGAACTTGCTAAAATAAACATATATGATAATACAAAGGAAGTTGATAATGAAAAAGCAGAATGTGTAGCATATATGTTATGCAAAAAATATGGCTTTGATATTGAATTTGATAATATAGAAAAAATTACTGAAAGATTTAAAGGTATGGAAAAGAAAGATGTTGTAAATGAACTAACATCAATAAAAGAATCAGTTAAAGAACTTAATAAACAAATTAGTGATTATGTGCAAGAGAATGTAAAGCAAAAGAATAGAGAACAAGAAAGGTAATTATGAAAGATACAATAAAGTATGAATTTACAATATTAGAAAGTAATTTAATCATAAAATCACTCAATTTATTAAGAAACTATTTATCAAAGCAAGAAAGATCCACAGAGTCTGTTGATGAAATAATTATTAAATTATCTGAATACGGAAAAATGGATATGGATAAGTACGAAATAGGTATAATTATAAATGCCTTAAATAATTATAGATATAAATTAAAAAGTATGAATGAGTCAAGAAGTGAAGTAAATGAGCTTTTGTTAAGATTATTAGATGATAGTGAAAAAGTTAGTAAAAAAAAAGTCCTTTCAAGGATAGTTACGAGAGATAATGGAAGAAGATAAAAAAAGACAAATAATAATCTTATCAATTATAGGCATTATTCCTATTATATGGATTGCACTTTTAGTAGCACCTTATTCTAATGATGGATTAATTAGTATAATTAAAAATAGTAATCAAATATTTAATAATCCATTTAATATTAAGATATGTGAGAATAGTTTGAATACTGTTCTTTTTTTATTACTTATATATATTGGTGGAATAGTTCTATACTTTTCTACAAGAAAAAATTATAGAAGAAATGAAGAATATGGAAGTGCTAAATGGGGAAGTGCAAAAAATATCTGCAAGAAGTATCAAGAAAAAAATAGTAATAATAACAAGATACTAACTAGAAATGTTGAAATAGGACTTGATGGTAAAAAGCACAGAAGAAACTTAAATGTTTTGGTATGTGGTGGTAGTGGTGCTGGTAAAACTAGATTTTATGCAAAACCTAATATAATGCAGTGTAATTGTTCTTTTGTAACATTAGACCCAAAAGGAGAAATATTAAGAGATACAGGTTATTTGTTAGAACAAAAAGGTTATGAAGTTAAAGTCTTGGATTTAATCAATATGGATAAGAGTCATTGTTATAATCCATTTGTATATTTAAAAAGTGATAATGATGTTCAAAGACTTGTAACTAATCTTTTCAAATCAACAACACCAAAAGGAAGCCAGAGTAATGACCCTTTTTGGGATACTGCTGCATCAATGCTTTTATTATCACTAATTTTTTATTTGTGGTATGAAGCACCAGAAGAAGAACAAAACTTTACTATGGTTATGGAAATGTTAAGAGCAGGAGATGTTAAAGAGGATGATGATATGTATTCTTCTCCACTTGATTTACTTTTTGAAAAACTAGAAGAAAAGAATCCAGAACATATTGCTTTGAAATATTACAAAGATTATCACTCTGGAAGTGCTAAAACACTAAAGTCAATTCAAATAACATTAGCATCAAGATTAGAAAAGTTTAATCTAAGAAGTCTAGCAATGCTTACTATGACAGATGAATTAGATTTACCAAGTTTAGGAGAGAAGAAAACAGCATTATTTGCTTTAATACCAGATAACGATACATCATTTAACTTTATAGTAAGTATTTTATACACTCAATTATTTCAACAATTATTTTATTTAGCAGATCATAAATATGGTGGAAGTTTACCTATTCCAGTTCATTTTGTAATGGACGAATTTCCAAATGTTAGTCTTCCTGATGACTTTGAAAAAATTCTCTCCGTCATGAGGTCAAGGCAGGTTTCAGTATCTATTATTGTTCAGAATATAGCTCAAATTAAGGCACTTTTTGAGAAACAATGGGAAAGTATTTTAGGTAATTGTGATGAGTTTTTATATCTAGGTGGTAATGAACAAAGCACTCATAAATATGTTAGTGAACTTATGGGAAAAGAAAATTTAGATTTAAACACTTATGGTAAATCACATGGAAGAAATGGTAATTATTCAACAAATTATCAACAAACTGGTAGAGATTTAATGACGCCAGATGAAGTTAGAATGTTAGATAACAAGTATGCAATTTTATTTATAAGAGGAGAAAGACCGATAAAAGATTTAAAGTATGATATTTTAAAACATCCTAACATAAGTCTTACTACTGATGGTCATGCTCCATCATACGAGCATGGAAAAGTAGATAATGCTATTGCAACTATAACAGTTGATTATGATGTTCCAAGTTATGATTTTAAAGATATAGAAGTAATAGCAAATAATTATGAAGTAATATCTAGTGAAGATATGGAAAGTTATTTAAATAAAAAGAAAGGAAATGATAAAAATGAAGAACAAAAATAAAAGTATAGAAAAGAGAATTAAAAAAGGATATAAGATTTATGTATTAGCATTAATTGGAATAAGCAGTTTAAGTATGTTTACTCCAAATGTTTTTGCAGCTGATGACCCAATAGCAGTTGTAAATAATTTATCAGACTTTATATTTCAACTAACAAAGGTAGTAGGTGGAATTATTGCAGGATATGGAGTTGTTCAAATTGGATTATCCTTTACAAATCATGATCCATCACAAAGAGTTAATGGTGCTTTATTTTGTGTAGGTGGAATAATTGTTATGTGTGCTAAAGCTATACTAACAAGAATTGCTGGTTAAAAAGTATGGGTAGAAATTATTTTCTACCCATTTTACTTTAATAGGAGGTGGAAAAATGTTAATATTAGCCAGTGGTAATTGGGTAGTAAACAACCTAGAAAATGCCATAGATACTTGGAATAGCAAGTTAACTGAAATATGGCAGATAATTACACAGTCCCCAGAAACATTTAAAGGTGGAGCAATATGGCAAGTAATACTTAAAATAAATGGAGCAGTACAAGCAATAGGATTAGCACTACTTGTATTATTCTTTGTTGTAGGTGTTGTTAAGACTTGTAGTTCACTTGCTGATGTTAAAAAGCCAGAACACGCAATTAAATTATTTGTAAGATTTGCTATTGCAAAAGGAATAGTTACTTATGGATTAGATTTAATGTTATCTATTTTTAAAATAGTACAAGGTGTGATGTCAACAATAATGAAGTCGGCAGGTTTTGGTGCTGTGTCTAAAACAATACTTCCACAAGAAATAGTAAAGGCAGTAGAAAGTTGTGGATTTTTTGAGTCTATTCCATTATGGGCAGTAACTTTGATAGGAGGATTATTCGTAACAGTTTTATCATTTATAATGATACTTACTGTGTATGGTAGATTTTTTAAATTATATTTATATACTGCTATTGCACCAATACCTCTATCAACTGCTGCTGGAGAACCTACGCAAAGGATATGTGCAAGTTTTCTTAAATCATTTACTGCAGTATGTTTAGAGGGAGCAATAATAGTATTGTCTTGTATTATTTTCTCATTATTTGCATCTAGCCCACCAGTAGTTGATACAAATGCAGCTGCCGTTACACAAGTGTGGAAGTATATTGGAGAACTCATTTTTAATATGCTAGTTTTAGTTGGAACAATTAAGATGAGCGATAGAGTTGTAAGAGAAATGATGGGATTATAGGGAGGCACTATGAATTATAGAATATTAAAAATAAAGAATGATATTGAATTATTTTTAAAAGATAATATAGAACATCAAAATAAACATATTGATTATATTTTATTTAATCCTAAAACTAATGATACTTATGTTTTGGCAAGTAATGGTTATGATGAGGCAATAGAATTTACCCCATATACTAAAAATGAAAGTGGTGGTTATACACAAGTGCCAGAGTGGGATTATAACTTTGACTATTATATATATAACTATTTAGAGGAGGGTTTAAAAATAGGATATATGACTGATGATGTTCATTATTCTATTTGGAATTCAATCAGTGAATTATATCCAACAGATATTGAATATAAAAATGGGGTTCAAGAATACTTACAATATTGTAAAGATAATAATATTACTAAAGAATATCTGGATATTAAAACAGGACTAGATACACCAAATATAATGAAATACTATAAAGAAAAGTATGTTAAAACTTTTGATTATTGGGAAACTGATTATGGCGATTTAAGATGTAGTGTAATTCTTTATGAAAATGGAAAAGCTAAAGCATATATTATTGCTAGTTATGATGAAGATATAGAAAATGTAGATGATTTGATTTATAAAGATTTTGACAAATATTTAGAATTACCAAAGATATCTAAATGCTCTAAACTATTGCAAAAAATCTATGATAATGTTTGTGAGTCAAATGCTTCAATATGTTATATTTCAAAAGAAGATTGGAATAATTATTATACAAACTTTAATGAAAAAGACATTGAAAAATTAAAAGCAGATATAAAAAAATATCATTTAGAAGATGTTATTACAATAAATGATTATGATTACAAAATTATAGGTTGGGGAGATTTAGAAACTAGATTTAATGATGATAGAAAATTAGAAAAAAATAAGAATAAAGATAAGGAGCGATAATTAAATGAATAGAAAATTAGATAATGGAATGTTTGTAGTAGATATAGGTTATAGAAATGATATTCCAGTTGCACTTGTAGAAAGGCAATACAAAAATACTGTTGAATATATAATTGCATTTAACTATGAAATTAAAAATAATAAAATGACTTGGGGATATGGTTATTACTATGATAAAAATTTAGGTAAAGCTATGGATGATTTTAAGAAAGTATTAGCAGGCAAAAATCTTGCTGATACTTTTTCTAATAAGAAGAGGAGTGATAAATTATGCAATACGAGATAAAGGATAATAAAGTAATTATTGATAAAGATTCTTTTAATGAAGAAAATGAAATACAATATTTAAACTTTGTTTTAGGTTATGATCTTCTTAATAATTTTTATAAAGACTCTATATATCCAGAATGTGATTTTAATTATGATTTTAGTGATTACTTATCAAGAAAGTTTATTAAAAGTGATGAATATCAAGATACAAAGTATTCTACTTATGAAATGTTAGAAAAGTGGCTAAAAAATAATATGAAAACTATAAAGAAAGAATATGAGGAGTTTATAGGTAAAACAAAAGACATATATATTGTTGGTAACTATATTTGCACAGTAGATGATTATAACTATGATAATCCTAAAGAAAGTATTGTTATGATTTATAAAAATAATAAAGATTATAGGAATGGAGATTATTTAGAACAAGTATCATTATCAAATGACAATATAAGAAAAAATATAAAAGATTATATAACTGATACTTATAATGTTAAAAACTATAAGGACTATGAGAGGTAGTTTATGAGTAGAGAATTATTTAAGAGTATGGTTTATAAAGATGGTAAGGTTTATACAAGACAATGTAGTAATAATGTTTGTCCTAAGAATTATGATAGAGAAGAAAATAAAGGACTTACTAGATTATATCAAGAAAAAGGACAACAAGATTTTGAAAAGTTCTTTATAACAAACTTACTATTAGAGGGTACTGTAGAAGTATTAAATGGTAGTAATAATACTTTAAGAAGATTAAACTATATTGCTAATTTATTATGGAAAGATAAAGAGTTTATAAAATTAAGAAATAAAGAAGATGAGATATTTACCAAATCACTTCATGCTAAAACAGAAGAAGAAAAAAGTAATGTTCATATAGAATACAAAAACATTAAGGAAGATATAGCAAACTATGTATCTTCCTTTTATGATAATCACACAAGACTAATTAAAAACATAGAAAGGAGCAGGTAAATATGGAAAACAGAAGAAAGGTTGAAAAGATTAAAAATAAATATCCAGTAGGTACACGAATTAGACTAAATTATATGGATGATAATTATTCAGTTCCTAGAGGTACTTGTGGAACAGTTGAGTATGTAGATGATGAGGGACAAATTGGAATGAAATGGGATAATGGTGGAACTTTATCACTTGTTTATGGTGTTGATAGTTTTGACATTATAGAAAATAAAGAATTAAGTCGTAATTCTTCAAAAAAGAAAGATGAAAGGGGAAGATAAAATTGGAAGTAAAGATAAATAGAGAAATAAGAAATTACACAGAACATTTATTTTTTGGATTATCAATAAGGCAATTTATATGTTCAATATGTGGTTGTTTAGTAGCAGTAGGACTATATTTTATATTTAGTCCTATTTTTAATAAAGAGATAACATCATGGATTTGTATTATAGGAGTCATACCTTTTGCTGGTATTGGCTTTTTTAAATATAACGGAATGAACTTAGAAGATTTTATTATAACATGGATAAAATCAGAAATACTTATACCTAAAAAATTAAAGTTTGTATCTGAAGATATGTACTATGAAATGACTAAAAACATTATAGAAAATAAAAAAAGAGAGGAGTTTAATAGAGATGATAAAATCAATCAATAATTTAAAGAAACAAGAAAAAGATAACTTCAATATTCCAAAGTCTATACAACAAGTAATACCTATTCAAAGAGTGTGGATTGATGGAATATTTTTAGTTGGTAAGAATAAATATTCGCAAACATTTAAGTTTACCGATATAAACTATGCAGTAGCATCAAAAGAAGATAAAGAGGCAATGTTTTTAGAATATGGAGAATTGCTTAACTCTTTTGATAGTGGAGCAACAACTAAAATAACGATAGCTTTAAGAAGAATAAATAAAAAAGACTTTGAAAAAGAAATACTATTACCATTTAAAGAAGATGGACTAGATATTTATAGACAAGAATATAATCAAATGTTACTTGATAAAGCAGTAAATAGTAATGGGATGGTAAGAGAAATATATTTAACTATATCGGTATTCAAGAAAAGTATAGAAGATGCTAGAAATTATTTTAGAAGAGTATCAACTGATATAGTATCTCATTTAGCAAAACTAGGTAGTAAATGTATAGAACTTGATGCAACAGAAAAGTTAAGAATATTACATGACTTTTATAGAATAGGAGAAGAAGTAAATTATAATTTAGATATAAAAGATTTTATGAGAAAAGGACATAACTTTAAAGATTATATATGCCCTGATGGATTTTCATTTAAAAAAGATTATTTTGAAATGGGTAAAAAATATGGCAGAGTTTTATTTCTAAAAGAATATGCAAGTTATATAAAAGACTCTATGATTTCAGAACTTACAGATATGAACTCTAATATGATGATGAGTATTGATATTATACCAATACCAACTGATGAGGCAGTTAAAGAAGTAGAAAATAGATTGCTTGGAGTAGAAACTAATATTACCAATTGGCAAAGAAAACAAAATGCTAATAATAATTTTAGTGCAGTAATTCCCTATGATTTAGAACAACAACGAAAAGAAAGTAAAGAATTTTTGGATGACTTAACAACAAGAGATCAAAGAATGATGTTTGCTAATTTAACTTTGGTTATAACAGCAGATACTAAAGAAAAGTTGGATGCTGATACAGAAACAATACTTATTACAGGAAGAAAACATTTATGTCAAATAGCACCTTTAACTTATCAACAAATGGATGGATTAAATACAGCACTTCCTATTGGAGTTAGAAATGTAAAAATATTAAGAACTCTTACAACTGAAAGTTTATCTGCTTTAATGCCTTTTAGAGTGCAAGAGATTATGGATAAAGGTGGAATATATTATGGCGAAAATGCCATTAGTCATAATTTAATAATGGTAAATAAAGAAAATCTACAAAATCAATCATCATTTTTGCTTGGAGTACCTGGAAGTGGTAAAAGTTTTAGTGCAAAAGAACTAATAGTGTTTTTAGCTTTATCAACTGATGATGATATTATGATTTGTGATCCAGAGGGAGAGTATTCGGCACTTGTCAAAGCACTTGGTGGGGAAGTAATAGAAGTATCAGCAAGTAGCAAAGACCATATAAATCCTATGGATATGGTAGAGGGGTATGGAGATGGACTTAATCCTGTTATTGATAAATCAGAGTTTGTGCTTTCATTGTTTGAACAATTAGACAAAACCGGATTAGGTCCAAGGGAAAAATCAATAATAGATAGATGTACTCAACTAACTTATGATGAATACCATAAAACTGGAATTACTCCAACTCTTATGACATTAAGAGAAAAACTACTAGAACAGCCAGAAAAAGAAGCAGGGGAACTTGCTTTAACTCTTGAAATGTTTACTAATGGTAGTTTAGATGTGTTTGCTCATGAAACTAATGTAAATATTAGTAGTAGAATAGTAAGTTATGATATTTATAAACTTGGTAAGCAGTTAAAAACAATGGGATTATTAGTTATAACAGATGCAATGATAAATAGAGTATCAGATAATTTTAAGAAAGGTAAAAGAACTCATATCTTTATAGATGAGATTCATGTATTATTTGAAAATGAATATTCTGCAACATTCTTTAATAGTGCTTGGAGGCAATTTAGAAAAAGAAATGCTTATCCAACTGCAATTACTCAAAATGTGCAATATTTATTATCTTCAGTAGATGCTACTACAATGTTATCTAACAGTGAGTTTATAGTAATGCTAAATCAAGCATCATCTGATAGAAAGGAGTTAGGAAATTTGCTTAATATTTCTAAATTACAAATGTCTTATATAACTAACTCTGATGCAGGATGTGGACTTATTAGATATGGTAGTAGTCTTGTCCCTTTTGTTAATAAATTTCCAAAGAACACTAGATTATACAAACTTATGACTACTAAACCGGGTGATTAGTGTGTCAGAAATAAAACAAAAAGAAAAAGTAAAAGGAACAATCAAAACACTAGATAAGGGGAAGATTGCAGTTGATAAAGCAAAATCTAGTATAGTTGGTATTAAAGAAAAAAGTGAAAATAGTTATGGTAATACAAATGAAAATAATGCAAATGAGTATGCAGTAAATAGGCTTAGTGCTGGTGGAAAATTTGCAGTGTATAATTCTAGTAAAATTAAAACGAAAGGTAATAATGCAGTAAGAGATACAAAAAATAATATTATTAAGACAAAGAATACGATTAAAACTATTAAATCTAAACTAACTGAAAAAAAGAAGATTAAGGAAGTTAAAAGTAAAATTAAAACAAGTAAGAAAGTTGTTAAAGATACAGCAAAGGTTACTAAACAAACTGTTAAAACAACAGAAAAAGCAAGAAGATTAGCAGTTAAAACTATAAAAACTACCTATAATGGAATTAAAGCAGTATTTAAGGCAACTGTATCAGCAGTTAAAGGGATTATTGCAGGGACAAAGGCATTAATCTCTTTACTACTTGCTGGTGGTTGGATTGCGGTTATAATTATAATTATCATTTGTCTAATAGGACTTATATGCACATCTTGGATGGGAATATTCTTTTCAAGTGAAAGTACAGGCACTGTTCCAATGAGTAGTGTAGTTAAAGAAATAAATAAAGAAATGGCAGAAAAGATAGTTGAAATACAAAATAATAATCCTCATGATGATTATAAGATAGAATCAGACCGAACAGAATGGAAAGATGTTCTTGCTATTTATACTGCTAAAGTAACAAAAGGTAATAATTCGGCAGATGTTATTACTATGGATGAAAAAAAGAAACAAGAACTAAAAAAAATATTTTGGGATATGAACATTGTTAGCTATGAAGTTAAAGATGAAAATAAAGATACAACTTATGAAATAAGTTTTGATAATTCACAAGAAAAAATGACTAAAAAAGTTTTGTATATCAAAATAACTCATAAAACAGTAGATGACATGATGAATATGTATTTCTTTAACTCAATGCAAAAAGAACAAATAAAAACCTCTTTAAGTGATGAATATGCGAGTATGTGGTCATCTGTTATCTATGGAACACCTGTTGGCAGTCCTGATATGGTACAGATTGCATTATCACAAGTTGGTAATGTTGGAGGAGAGCCATATTGGAGATGGTATGGTTTTAATTCAAGGGTAGAGTGGTGTGCAGTATTTGTTAGTTGGGTTGCTAATCAAAGTGGATATATACAATCTGGTATTATTCCTAAATTTTCTGGTTGTCAAACAGGAATAGATTGGTTTAAAGCAATGGGAGAGTGGCAAGAAAAAGGATATACACCAAAAGCAGGAGATATAATATTTTTTGACTGGGAAGTAGATGGAAAGGTTAATCATGTAGGAATAGTTGAAAAAGTAGAAAGTGGCAAAGTATATACAGTAGAGGGTAATTCTACTGATGATACTTGTAGGCAAAAAGAATATTCTTTGAATAGTAAAGTAATATTTGGCTATGGAACACCTGCATACTAAAAGGAGAGCTGTTGCTCTCCTTATTTTTTTTTGTTTAGAAAGTAGGATTTTTTTACTGCTAATTTACTACTACTTAATTATTAGTTATTATTTTTTAAAAAATTGTAAATAACTGATAATTTTAAGATAATCCATAAAAATGCTCTTGTAATATCTTTCTCTTCAATTTCAGAAGAAAGTCCATATTCATTTATGGTATCATAATGCACAGGCAATTTTAATTTTCTATTATCATTTCTAAATAATTTATTTAATAGATCATCAACTATATATTCTGCACTATCTTCTATTACATAATATTTATTATCATTATCTTGTTTGTGTGAATAACTAAAAAAGTCTAGGACTTCTTCAATGTTATAATTATTATCTTTAATTAGATTATAGTTATTCATTTCTTTAATTTCAGATAAATAAAAGTTTATTGTATCTTCTATTATTTGTTTTTGTTCTTTACTGCTTTTATTGTTAAAGTTTGGGATTACATCTAATAATTCATAATGATAAACAATACTTCTTATTTTTGAAATCCTTTCATCAAAACAATTTACTACATTTACTACTTCATTATCTTTAATTTCTTTTTTCATTAGTTTTAGCTCCTTTTTTTAAACATTACCTACTTTCTCACACATATTCCGTCTTTTTTCTTCCTTATATTATAATATACTATCCATAACTTACTACACAGTTGGTATGGTTAAAAATTCTATAACTTATTACAATAGTAGTAAGTTAGAAGCAAGGAAGTGATGATTATTAAGAGTAAAAATTATTATGAAAATCAATCTCGTAAAATATTAGCAAATAATATCATCTATTTTAGAATTAGGAAAAATTGGTCACAAGAAGATTTTGCCGATGAACTTGGAACAACTCCTACTTATGTTTCTAGTTTAGAAAATGCTAAAAGAAATGCACGAATTGATTATATAGGTCATATTGCTGATACTCTTGGAGTTTCTATTGAAGATTTATTCGTAGAAAGACCAACTGTTACTAATCACCGAATACCTAGACGATAAGAATACTAGATGGTATTCTTTTTCTATGTGCCAAGTACATTATAACATCAAAAAACAACTATTTCATTTAAATTGGAACAATTTGCTTGAAAAATAATATAAAATCTTTTTGTTATAATCAAAAAGTGGTATAATTAAAGTGTAGTAAGCTAACGGGATTAGCAAAATATTTTAAAGCAGTAATGACTTGTTTTGTTGTTACTGTTTTATTTTTAGGAAGTGAAAAAATATGTAGAAAAAAGGAAGCAATGAAAGTTATACTCTGTAATGCAACAAGATAAGTATAATTTTATTCTCATTGAATTTAGCATTATTATTTATAACTGGTAATTAGCATAAGCAGTACCACTAATTACATTAGCAGTATTTAACATTGCTATGGTGATGCTTATGAGAGTTAAGTGTAGTAAAGTACACGTTTTAATAGTTAATTTAGATAATGAAGGTGTCAAAGATATTCTTAATAGGGATATTTTTGACACCTTTTTTTGTTTAATAAAAGTTTACTTATTTATTCGTGGACCTCCGTATCAATTTGAATTTTAAAGATTTGAATTGATAGGAGGATAAGAATGCAAAAGCATTTAAATAGAAATAAAGATAAATATAATCCATATACATTGGATATTGATGAAAAAACAAATACTTATATAGTTGAATTCAAAGATGTAAAAAATATTATTCATAGGGTTGAAGTATCAGAAAAAGTTTATGAAGCATTTGATAGGTTTGAGTTAGAAGATATTTCACAAATACATAAAATCAAAAAACATATTGAAAGAAATGAAGTATATGAAGAAACACTCTTTCATAAGTCAATAAATACATCTGTTTCAGTAGAAGATGAAGTGGAAAGCAAATTATTAAATGAGGATTTAAAGAATGCTATAAACGACTTAAATGATGTTCAAAAGAGAAGAATACAAAAATATTTCTTTGAAAATAAAACATATGAGGAAATTGCTAACGAAGAAAATTGTTCAAAAGTGGCAGTAAAATACTCTATTGATATAGCTCTTGAAAAAATTTCTAAAAAAATTAAATTTTAGACTTAACTTTTTGCTTATAAAGTGCCAAACAAGTGAGAGGGATAAATATTATCTTTTCTCACTTGTTTCATTTTTTGAAACAAATTGATCTTTGACAATTTGGTTAATCACTTAACAAATACATTCTCATTATAACTGGAAACGGTTAGCACATTAGTAAGTACGCTTGTCGGTTAATGCTTGACTATAAATATTAAGTTGCTCTTAATACTGCGATAACAAGTAATGAGTATAATGATACTTTTGCACAGCCACAATCTCAAATAATGGGTGCAACTCTGTGAGAACCACAGAGAGGTGAAAGTCCTATGGAACTAATTAGCAATTAGTCATTTGTTAAGTCCCTAGTATTAGGGGAATGAGAATAATTCTAATACATAAATAAGAAAGGAAAAATAAAAAAATGAAAGAAAAAGAATATAATATAAAATTTAAAAAAGTAAGTGAAAATGAAATAGTAGTAAGTGCTAAGAATAAGAAAGAAGCAATGGAAAAGGCAAGAGAGTTGTTTAATTCTGATTTAAAGGACATTGATATAAATAATATTACTAAATACTATTATGTAATTGAAATTAATAACAAAGAAATGTTAGTAAAGGTTAATAATGGAAAGATATAAGGTAGTAGTAATAAAAAAATATGTCTTTGATTTAGATGACAAAGACAAAAAAGGAGTAATGGAACAATTAGATTATATTGTTAATGAAACTAAATTACTTGATATGCCTTATGTCAAAAAAGATTTGAAAATTAAAATTAAAAAGATAAAAAGAAAAAATAATGAAGAAAAAAGTAATGAATATTAAATTGCAAATATTCATATTTTTAATTGGAGGAAAGGATAAATGATTAAAGAAAATAATATAGCAATATATGTTAGAGTAGGCAACGAAGATGAAATATCAGAAAAAGGTCAATTAGACTTCATTAAAGATTATTTAGAAAAATTAAATATTAAAGCTAAAAAAATATACATAGATGCTGGATTTAAAGGGAATACATTATATAACCCAAGTTTTAAAAGAATGACCGAAGATATTAAGAATAAAATTATTGATACTATATATATTCAAGATTTATCTAGACTTGGTAGGAATCGTAAAGAATTGATAGACTTCTCCAAAAATATATTAGATAAATATGATTCAAAAATAATACTTATCAATGAAAAAGTAGATTTCAAAACACTTATTACAATAATGGATGCTTGTGAAGAAATGAGAAAACAAGATTTAAAAGATAGAAGAATGAAAGAACGAAAGTATAGAGAAAGTAGATAAAAGGAGGATAATATGAACGAGTTTAAAATAAATTATTTTTTTGAGGAAAATGGAGAAAACTTCAATGATTTGTTTTATGAAGGATTAGAAAATTTTATACTAGAAAAAATAAATTTACAGTTTTGTAATTAAGTGATTTTTATTCTATATTTAAGATGCATTTGTTTTACTAGGGAAGGAGAGCAAAAATGTTTAATTTATTAAGTGAAGTAAAACAAATAATATTTAGGGTAGCAATTTATATAAGACTATCTAGAGAGGATTTAGATAAAGCAGATTCTACCGACAGTTTGAGTGTTAATAATCAAAAAACTGTTTTAATGGAGTATGTGAAGAAAAATGGATATACATTAGTAGATGTATATATAGATGATGGATATACTGGTACTAATTTTGATAGACCTGCATTTAAAAGAATGATAAAAGATATTGAAAATGGAAAGATTGATATGGTTATCACAAAGGATTTATCAAGGTTGGGTAGAGATTATATTGCAACAGGGGAGTATGTTGAAAAATACTTTCCACTTCACAATGTTAGATATGTTGCTTTACTTGATGGAATTGATACATTTTTAGATACTTGCAACAACGATATTGCCCCATTTAAGGCAGTTATAAATGATATGTATTCTAGGGATAATTCAAAAAAAATAAGAACAGCTTTAAAATCTATGCAACAGAAAGGAAAATGGGTTGGTGGTTGTACTCCATTTGGGTATACAAAAGATCCTAAAGACAAAAACCATTTAATTCCAGATTCAAAAGAAGCTCCAATAGTAAAAGAAATATTTAGGTTGGCAGGAAACGGAATGACATATTATCAAATTAAAGATAAACTAACTAAAGATAATGTTCCTACAATGTGCCTACTCAGAGATAACAAAAGAGTGGGTGAAATGTCTAGGAAAGGAATATGGAGTTCCAAAACAGTTAAAGGCATTTTATCTAATGAATTATACTTAGGAGATATGGTACAAAATAGAAGAAGTAGAATTAGTTATAAAATTAGAAAAGTTGTTCCTAATGATAAAGATGATTGGATAATTGTTAAGAATACTCACGAAGCATTAGTTGATAGAAAAACTTTTGATAAAGTACAAGAAATGCTTAAAAATTGTAAAGTAAAACCACATAAAGAAATATACAGATTATTAGATGGAATACTTTTCTGTGGGGATTGTAAACATAAAATATCTATATGCAAACCTAATAAAAGAGGTTATTCATATATTGTTTGTAATTATTATAGGATGTATTCAAAGCAACATTTATGCACATCACATTCATTTAATTATGATACATTGGAAGAAATTGTAATCAATCAGCTTAAAAAAATATTTGAAAAATGTTTAAATAATGATATAACTTTGCAGAAAGCAAAAGCATATTATAAAAATGCAAATAAGCAAAATGATAGATATGCAAGATATGATGAAGTTGAAAAAGAAATCAAAAAGAAAAAAGAACAAAATGATAAGATGTATATGGATAAACTTGAAGAAAAAATTACCGAAGAAATGTTTTTAAGAATAAGTGCTAAACTAAATGATGAAATATCTAAATTAGAAGAAGAAAAAGAGATACTATCAAAATATGTAAACAAAAATGATGATGAAGAAAATAGTGATGAAGAATGTAATAAACTAATAAAAGAGTTTATGAATAATCCTACAAGAGGACTTGTTCTAAAACTTATTAAAAGAATTGAAATATTTAATGATAAAAGCATAAATATATACTTTAATTTTACGAAATTAAATTTTTTATTAGAAGAAAATAATCATAACTGATGTAAACCAGAAGGATTACCAATGATGATTACTTTAGTACTTTCATCTAATATGAAAAGAATGATGAAAGATAATGTTTTAGTTAGAAAACTTACTGGAATAGAAACTAGTGGTAATTTAAATTATTTATTAACTGATAAAACAGGTACTTTAACTAAGGGAGAGTTATCTGTAACAGAATTTATTAGTGGAGACTTAAAACACTTTAAAAAAAGTGATAGTATACCTAGTAAGATAAAAGATATAATATATGAATCTGTTGTTATAAATAATGAATGTGTTATAAATAATAACAAGATAATAGGTGGTAATAGTACTGATAAAGCTTTAATAAAATATTTTAAGTATAATAAAGATTATCAAAAGAAAATAATAGATAGAATAAATTTTAATAGTGATAACAAGTATAGTGTTGTAAAGTTTCAAGATTATAGTTTAATAAAGGGAGCTAGTGAAGTCTTATTAGATAAATGTAATAAAGTATTAACAAGTTTTAATAAGATAGAAAATATTGATAAAAGAAAAATAGAAAGAGAAATTAAAGTTAATACAGAGAAGGGTATAAGAGTATTAACTCTAGTAAAAAATGTTCAAAATGATTATATCTTTTTAGGATTAATATTAATTAGAGATGAGTTAAGAAAGGAAGCAAAAGAAGGAATTAACTTAATTAAGAACGCTGGTATAAATGTTATTATGATTACTGGAGATCATAGTTTAACTGCTAAAAGTATTGCTATTGATTCAGGAGTAATAACTAAAAAAGATGATTTAGTACTTACTAGTGATGATTTAAAAAAGATGGATGATGAAGATATTAAGAAGATTATAAGTAAGATAAAAGTTGTAGCTAGAGCACTTCCAAGTGATAAGAGTAGACTTGTTAGAATTCTAAAAGAATTAAATCAAGTTGTAGGTATGACAGGGGATGGAGTTAATGATGCACCAGCTTTGAGATGCGCTAATGTAGGTTTTTCTATGGGTAGTGGAAGTGAAGTTGCTAAAGAAGCTAGTGATATAGTTATAGTAGATGATAATATCTTATCTATAAGTAAAGCTATATTATATGGAAGAACTACATTAAAGAGTATAAGAAAATTTATAGTATATCAATTAACTGTTAATATGACAGCACTTAATATATCAATACTAGGTTCATTTATTGGAGTATCAACACCGATAACTATAATTCAAATGCTTTGGTTAAATATGATTATGGATACTTTTGCAGGACTAGCATTTTCTTTTGAACCACCACTTAAATATTATATGGAAGAGTCTCCTGGTAAAGTAGAAGATCCTATTATAAATAGATATATGTATAGTCAGATTATCTATTTAACCATAGTATCTAGTATACTTTGTATTGTATTCTTGAAATGTCCCTTTATATTAAATTTTATTAGTAGAGATCCTAAAACTTTTATGACTGCATATTTTGCTTTATTTATATTTATTGGAGTATTTAATAGTTATAATGCTAGAAGTGAAAGATTAAATATATTTAGTAATTTAATTAAGAATAAGATATTTATTGTAATAAGTATATTTATTATTTGTACTCAGATTTTCTTAATATATCATGGAGGAGATTTATTTAGAACTTATGGGCTTTTAAAAAGAGAATTATTATTTGTTATACTTATGTCTTTAAGTGTAATACCACTTGATTTTATAAGAAAGGTTTATTTAAAGAAGAAAGGTTATAAATTGGGGTATTAAAAAAGCATCACAATGATGCTTTTTCTATATAGTCTTTTCCTTTATGTGGTTCATCAAATAACAGATTAGGATAATTTTGTTGCCTTAAAGCTTCATATAGGACAATAGCAACACTGTTAGAAAGATTAAGAGCTCTAACATCACTAGTCATAGGAATTCTAGCACAAGTATCTAGGTGGGGTTTTAATATTTCTCTAGGTATACCTGTTGATTCTTTACCAAAGATAAAATAAATAGATTCATTTTTGTTACTATAATCGTAACTAGTATGGGGAGTGTGTCCATATCTAGTTAAAAAGTAATAACTACCTTTGTTTTTACTAAAGAAATCTTCAATATTTTCATATACTGTATATTTACATTTATCTATATAATTAACACCACTTCTTCTTACACTTTTTTCATCTAAACTAAAACCAAGTGGTTTAATTAGATGTAAGTGAGTATTAGTGGCAATACAAGTACGCATAATATTGCCAGTATTCATAGGTATTTCTGGTTCAAATAAAACTATATTTAACATTCTTTAATTCCTTCCATTACTTTATTTATTGGACCTGCTCCAATAGATATAACTAAGTTATTAGGTTCAATATGACTTTTTAGATAATCTTCTATTTTACTAAAAGAATCTAAATATATTACATTTGGATTTTCTTTTTTAATTAAATCTACTAAGTCATTTTCATGTATATTATATATATTTTCTTCACGAGCAGGGAAGATTGGAGCAATAATTATTTCATCAAATTTAGCTAAGACATTAGCAAACTCTTTTAAGTGCTCTTTAGTTCTTGAATAAGTGTGAGCTTGGAATACAGCAATTCTTTTGTTTGCGTTAACTTGTTTACTGCTTTCTAAAGTAGATTTTATTTCAGTTGGATGATGTGCATAATCATCAATTAAATAAGCATTATTATAATTACCTATAAACTCAAATCTTCTTTTAACTCCACTATAAGTGTTTAAAGCATTAGTTACTTTAGTTATATCTAGATTATATATAATAGAAAGGGCAATGGTAGCTAGACTATTGTATATATTATGAGTACCAAAGATATTTAAATTTATTGTAGTTAGATATTCATTATTATAATAAACATCGAATATAGGATGGCCTATTTGATCTTTCTTTATATTACGAGCTTCTAGATTACTTGGATTATTTATTCCATAAGTAATTATTTTATCATGTTTTATATCTTTTGAATTATTATCGTCGTTATTAAGAATAATATAATCTTTAGTTAAGTTAGCAAACTTTTGAAAAGATTTCTTAATATTATCTAGATTTTTAAAATAATCTAAATGATCATCATCAATATTAAGAATAACACTATTAGTAGGTAAGAAACTTAAGAAAGCATCTTTATACTCACATGTTTCTAATATTAAATAGTCTTCTTTTCCAATATGTAAGTAGCCATCAATGTCTTTTAAGTAAGCTCCAACCATTATAGTAGGACAAACTCCACAATCTAGAAAAACTTTAGAAGTCATACCTGTTGTAGTACTTTTTCCATGAGTACCACTTATACATAAAACATTTTTATAATTTTTAGATAATTCATGAATAAATTCTGGCCTTGAATAGATAATTTTATTAAGTTTCTTAGCTTCTAATAATTCTTCATTATTTTGATCAATTGCCATTGTATATATAACTATATCAGTATCTTTAATTATATTTTTATTAGTACCAATAAAAACATTAATATTATTTTTTATTAGGTTATCAATAATAGGAGACTCAGTTCTGTCACTTCCTGTTACTTCGTTACCTAAACTTTTTAATAAAAGAGCAATACTGGACATGCTTACGCCACCAATACCTATTAAGTGAATTCTTTTGTTTTTCATATATTTCACATCCGTTCATTACTATTATAATATTTTATGTCCTCTTTAGCAATTATAGAATTTTGATTGACTGGAATTGACAATTTTTTTAATGTAAAATTGTTAAAAAAATTTTATTACTATTTTAAAAAAATGGATATAGATAAATAAAGGGAAGAAATGTTTTTTTGAGCATTTTTTTGAGCATTTAGGTTTTGTTCGATTTACATTTTAGAAAAAAATTGCAAAAAAAACATTGATTTAGATACTAGTTAAAATTATAATGAAGGTGTATTAAATAGTAGGGAGGAAATACTATGGAAAATAATTTGACAAGCGACTTAATAGTCGTAAAAAGAAGTGGACAGAGAGTAAATTTTAATGGCGCTAAAATTGCACTTGCTATTAAAAAGGGCTTTGATAGTGTCTATGAAGATTATGATGAAAAGAAAGTAAATCAAGTAATGGAAAAAGTTCTTGATTATATTGAAAAGAATTATCAAGAACGTAAGACAATTGGGGTTGAAGAAATTCAAGATATAATTGAAAAAGAATTACAAAAATGTGGATATGAAGATGTTTACGAATCATTTAAAGAATATCGTGAAAGAAGAGCGGCGTCTCGTGAAGCATTTGGTGTTAAACAACAACATAAGTTTATTAAAGCAATTGAATCTTTAGGACTTAAAAGTAGTAAAGAAGAGAATTCTAAAAGAGAAAATGCAAATGTTGATGGAGATGGACCTATGGGTACTATGCTTCACTTTGGTAGTACAGTATCAAAAGAATTTGCTAAAGCATACTTGATGGATAGTAAATATGCTCGTGCTCATGACGAAGGAACTATTCATATTCATGATTTAGATTTCTGGGCAATGGGTACAACAACTTGTAATCAGATAGATTTAGAAAAGCTGTTTAAGCATGGATTTACTACTGGTCATGGACATTTAAGAACACCTAATGATATTATGAGTTATACAGCACTTGCTGCAATATGTATTCAAGCTAATCAAAATGATCAACATGGTGGACAATCAATTCCTTTATTTGACTACTATATGGCTCCTGGTGTACTTAAAACATTTAAAAAACAATTTAAACAAATGTTAGTAGATTTTCTAAGTTTAGAAGAAATTAGTGGTCTAGTAGACTTAGATGAAATGCTTGAGATAATTGATAATATGACTAGTATAGACTCTGATTTAACTTGTTTTGAAAAATGGACAAGTAAGAGTGAGAAAGTAAATGAAATTGTCAAGGAAGCTTATGATAAAGCATTAAAGAAAACTGACCGAATTACTTACCAAGCTATGGAAGCATTTATTCATAACTTAAATACAATGCATTCTAGAGCTGGTGCCCAAGTACCATTCTCATCAGTTAACTTAGGTACTGATACTTCACCGGAAGGTAGAATGGTTATTAAAAATTTCTTGCTTGCTACTGATGCTGGTTTAGGTAATGGAGAGACTCCAATATTTCCTATAAGTATATTTAAATTAAAAGAAGGAGTTAGTTATAATAAAGAAGATCCTAACTATGATTTATTTAAACTTGCTTGTAAAGTAAGTGCTAAAAGATTATTTCCTAACTTCTCATTTATAGATAGTCCTTATAATTTGAAATATTATAAAGAAGGAGATCCTAGAACAGAAGTTGGTTATATGGGATGTCGTACTAGAGTACTTGGTAATATAGTAGATCCTGATAAGGAAATAACACCTGGTAGAGGTAACTTATCATTTACTACTGTAAACTTACCTAGAATAGGTATTAAATATGGTATTTTAGATGGTAAAGATAAAGCTGATATGGAAGGTTTCTATAAAGAACTTGATGAAGTAATGGATTTATGTAAAGGACAATTATTACAAAGATTTGAACATCAATGTAGTAAGACAAAAAATAACTTTAAATTCTTATTAGGAGCTGGAGTATGGATTGATAGTGAAAAACTAGAACCTGGTCAAAAATTAAGAAAAGTATTAAAACATGGTACTTTATCAATTGGTTTTATTGGACTTGCAGAATGTTTAAAGGCTTTAACTGGAAAACATCAAGGTGAAAGTGAAGAAGCTCAAAAACTAGGGCTTGAAATAATTGGTCATATGCGTGATAGATTAGATAATTATGCAGAAGAGCAACATTTAAACTTCTCATTACTTGCAACACCTGCAGAAGGATTAAGTGGAAGATTTGTTGGAATAGATAGAAGTATTTATGGAAAGATAAAAGGTGTTACTGATAGAGAATACTATACTAATTCATTTCATGTACCAGTTTATTATAAAACAAGTATTCAACATAAATTAGAAGTTGAAGGACCTTACCATAATTTAACTAATGCTGGTCATATATCTTATATTGAAATAGATGGTGATACAGCAAATAATGTTGAAGCTTTTGAAAGAATAATTAGAATAATGCATGATAATAAAATTGGATATGGAGCAGTTAATCATCCAGTAGATAGAGATCCAGTGTGTGGATATGTTGGTGTAATTAATGATGTATGTCCAAGATGTGGTAGAAAGAATTTTGAAGGTGTACCTGCAGAAGTTATAACACATTTAGATTGTGATTGTCTTAGTAAATAAAGTTTAGAAGGGAGATATGTATTATGGAAAAGACACAAAAGAAAGTTAAAACTGTTGGAGAAGGAGTAGGATTCGAAAGAATAAGAAGAATTACTGGTTATTTAGTAGGAACTACTGAAAGATTCAATAACGCTAAAAGATGTGAAGAAAGAGATAGAGTTAAACATACAGGAATAAAATGATAGTACGTTTAGCGGCAGAACTTCAACCTGATAGTGTGGTTGATGGCTATGGCATAAGGACAGTTGTATGGACACAAGGATGTAGTCATAATTGTCCTTTCTGTCAAAATCCCCAAACACATGATTTTGATGGGGGATATGAAATGGATTTAGATGAACTACTTTTAGAAATAAAGAATCTTGAAGGACAAGATGGTATTACTTTAAGTGGTGGAGATCCTTTATTTCAAATAGATGCATCTTTAGAAATAGCTAAATATTCTAAAAGTATTGGATTAAATGTTTGGTGTTATTCAGGATTTACTTATGAACAAATATATTCTATGGGTAATAGTAATCCTAAATATAGAGAATTTTTAGAGTATATAGATGTTTTAGTAGATGGTAAATTTGAAATAGAAAATAAAAGTATGAATGCTCTATTTAGGGGAAGTACTAATCAAAGATTAGTAGATACTAAGAAATCTCTAGAATTAGGATTTGTAGTTACTTTACCTGAATCTGATGGTATTATGGAAAACTTTCAAGTAAAAGAAAAATTATATATATAATGTAAAGCAATTATAATTAGATTGCTTTTTTCATTTAATGAAGAGTATAATTTAAGTAAGGGAGTGATATTAGTTGAATAGTTTAAAGTATTTAATAGTAATATTTATATCTATAATATTTATTGGTATATTATCTTTCTATGTTGCAAATAGTGATAAAAAAGATAACAAAGAAAATAAAAGTACAGAGAATAAACAAATAATTAAAATTAATAGTAAAGAATTTATTTATACTAAAGAAATTAAATTAAATGATAATTTAATAGAACTTAAATATTATGGAGAGGAAATAAAGAAAAAGAAAAATATTACAGTAGAAGTATATCTTAATAAGGTTTTTGGGGGAGAATATAATTATTTAAATAATATAGATGATGATATTGATTATAAGAAATTATTAAGTAAATATAATACTTTAGATAATGAAGCTTATATAATAAATAATTATATTGTTGTAAATTTATCTAGAGTAAGTGATAAATATTTAAGAACATTAATTTTATTTAATAAAGATAATGAAAAAGTAGATGAATATAATGTTAAAAATATAATAGGATATGATAATGATATTTTTGAATATAATGATGGATTATTTATATATGAAATTAATAATAATGTAATTAATAAATATAAATTAAATATAATAGATGATTCTTTTAATAAAGAATTATTAATAGATGGGAGTGTTATGGATGAACAATAAAAAAATATTGGTTTATGGTTTTAAGAAGAGTGGATATTATGTAACTAAGTTACTAAGCGAAAATAACTTAGTTACTGTATTAGATAAAGAATATGATGAAGATTCTTTAGAAAAGTTAAAAATACTTGGAGTTAAATATAAATTAGAAGATGACGATATTAATGTTTTAGATTATGATTTGATAGTAAGAAGTCCTGGTATAGTACCAAGTAATAAGATAATAAAAGAAGCTTATGATAAGGGGATAACTGTTACTAATGAAGTGGAAATAGCTTATAAGTATTTACCTGAATGTAAGATTATTTGTATAACTGGAAGTAATGGTAAAACTACTACTACTACAATGATTTATGATATATTAAGTAAAGTATTTGATAATGTACATTTAGCTGGTAATATAGGGTATCCTTTATCAGAGATTGTTCCAAGTGTTAAAAAAGGGGATATAATTGTTATGGAAATTAGTGATCATCAATTATATGATATTATAGACTTTAAATGTAATATAGGGGTTATTACTAATTTATGTCCAACTCATTTAGACTTCCATGGTAATTATGAAAACTATAAGAATGTTAAAAAGAAAGTATTTAATAAATTTACTAATAAGGATATAAGTATTTTAAATTATAAAGATAAAGATTTAATTGAATTAGTTAAAGATATAGACTCTATTAAGTATTATTTTAATAATGAAGATAACTATATTAAAGATAATTATATTTATATAAATAATACTAAAGTACTTAATATAGATGATATTAAAATAAAAGGTATTCATAATTATGAAAATATTTTAGCATGTTTATTAGTAGTTAATTTATTTAATGTAGATATAAATATTATAAAGAATTATTTAAGTGAATTTAAGGGAGTAGAACATCGAATAGAATATGTTGCTACTTATAATAATATAGAGTTCTATAATGATAGTAAATCTACTAATCCAACAAGTACTATTACTGCTCTTAAGACTTTTAATAAACCAATTCATTTAATATTAGGTGGTTTTGAAAGAAGTCAAGATTTTAATGAATTAAATGATTATTTAACTAATGTTTTATGTATTTATGCTATTGGAGAAGTTACTGATAGGATAGTTAGATGGGCAAGTAGTAAGAATATCAATGTAGTTAAAAGTAATACTTTAATTAATGCTTTAGATAGTATTAAAGAAAATGTACAAGAAAATGAAGTAGTATTATTGAGTCCAGCTAGTGCATCTTGGGATCAATATGATAAATTTGAAACAAGGGGAGAAGAATATAAAAATTATATTGCAAAAATATTTAATTGATTATATAATTGTAATATAAAAGTAGGGAAGGACAAGATAGTGTGAATAATGAAAATAATACTGGATTTAATCCAAATCCAAATATAAATCCAGGTGTAAATCCAACACAAACACCAACTCCACAACCGAATGTTGTGCCAAACGTACAACAAAATGTTGGACCGGTTAATAAAGCTTCCGTAGGAGTTCCTGTTAATAATAGTGTACCAGTAGGGCCAGGAGTTACACCTAATCAAAATAATGTAGTAGGGCCACAAATTAATCCAATGGATCAAGTTGTAATGCCTACAAGTACTGAAGAAAATACTCAAGGAGCAACGAGTCCAACAGTCGGACAACCTGCAGTAGGAAGTGTTCCTTTAAATCAACCGGCAGGTAATCTTCAACAACCAGTTAATGTTAATGTAAATGTGACTCCACAACCACAAGCTTTACAACAACAACCAGTAATGCAACAACCAACTGGTTATACAGCACAACCTAATATGGGAGTGAATCAACCTAACATGAATATGAATCCAAATCCAGCTCCGCAAAGAGTTGATTTAGGTATTCCAGTTCAACCAGTGGCTTTTGAAAATCCAAATAATATTGGTACTATGCCACCTGTTAATAATAATCCACAACCAACAGGTACTCCTTTAAAAAAAGGTGGAAAGAAACCTATGAATAAAACATTATTTGTAGTACTTTTAATAGTGTTACTACTAGCAGTTGGTGGTGGTGTTTATTGGTACTTAAATATGCCAAAAGCGGCAAGTATCATAATAACTCCAAAAGAAGTTACTTATGGTATTAATGACGAGGTATCAACTAAAATAGAAGATTATGCTACTATTACAGGTACTAATGCTAGTAATTGTACTTTAGATACTAGTCAAATAGATACAAGTAAGTTTGGAGATTATTCATTTACTATTAAATGTGGTAACACAACTAAAGTAGGTGTTTGTAAAGTTGCTGATTCTGATAATCCAGTAGTTAGTTTAGTTACTGTTTATAAGAAAGCTAATGAAGAAATAACTCCAAATGAATTTATTGGTGTATGTTTTGATAGTTCTAAATGTACTTATGAATTCGAAAATAGTGAAGAAGCTAAAACTTTAACAAGTACTGTTGGCAATGATAAAACTGTTAAAATAATTGTTAAAGATGAAAATAATAATAGTACTACTGTAGATGGTAAATTAAATGTAATAGAAAATTCTATTAAAACTTATCGTACTTGTAGTAGTAAAGAACAAAATTTAACTGATTTTAATGCTGTTATGACTAGTTCACAAAGATTTGCTTTCTCTGATCAATTATCAAGAGATGGTTCATATTCATTTGCAAACTTTGGTACTCAAACATATACATTCAAATTTACTGATCAAAAAGAATTTGATGAACTACTTGCTAAAATGAAATCTGATAATAAAGTTACTATTAATAATGTATCAGGTATAGCAGAATTTAACAAAGCTGATATGACTATTAAAATAGTAGAAGATTTAAATATTAGTAATTTAACTACTCAATATACTCAAGAAAAACTATTATCATATAAAACTATAGACCAATTATATGTTACAGAACTTGGTTATACTTGTGTAAATAAATAGAAGATACCAATTACGATATCTTCTTTTTTTAATTAAAACTACAAATGTTTGCTGTTGATATATTACACCAGGCTTGTTATATTAATATATAAGCGAGCAAGTGTGGTGGCTTATGCCTTTTCAAATTTTCAGGGGGTTAATACTTTTTGGGAAGGAGGTTAGGTAATATGAAATTAGTTGTAAAATATTATATACTAAAAGTAATTCTTTGTTTGCTCATTGTGTACATACACTTTGATGCAATCAAAAAAGCTGCCGAGTTAATTCTCGATAGCTTACGACAATTATTTGCATAAGCGAAACATACTTGCTCGCTTACCTAAATTAAGTATACACAAAATTTTATAAAACATCAACTATTTTGTTGCAATTCATAATCAAATTTGATATGATTATCTTGATAATAAAAGAAGATAATTGATATTAATTTTAGCCCGAAATTTTTATAACTTATAGTTATAAAGTTCTCTCTCGGTACACTGGAATACGTGTTGGGGGGGCAAGAAACAAAATGAAGTGTATAGAATGATTAAAGGCTAGCAATAGTCTTTTTTTAGTATATAGAAAAGGAAAGGTAGTCTGAAAACAAAAAACAAATTTATTTTATAGAATTAAGTAAAAAAGGGCAGACTTCCCCTTACCCCAAA
>CAKOMQ010000013.1 GCA_934096715.1 uncultured Bacilli bacterium | reverse complement strand
AGTGGAGAAATCAAAAACTTAACAAAAGGACAAAGTGTATCAATACCACTAACAAGTAGTGTAACAAATACAGCAAACACCCAAGATAAACTAGTAGGTAATTCATACACAATAAAAATAGAACCATATACAAGTGGAGATACAAAAGCATTTTCTTGTAAGTTAAGGTATAAAATTGATACAACAAAAACACTTGCACAAAATTTAGTTGATAGTGGATGGCTATGGCAAAGCGAACGAGAAGGAGATGGCTATAGATATACAGGAAGTGGCGCAGTAGGAACTAGTACTAATCCAAATAACTTTATATGCTTCGGTACAACAGATAAGTCAGCATGTACAGCAAATCAAGATAAATACATGTATCGTATATTAGGAATATTCTCAGATTCAAATGGAGAAAATCATGTTAAATTAATCAAATATAAACAATTAGAATCTGCATATGTATGGAATACAGACGATCATACTGATGTTGCATGGGAAAATAGTGATATGTATAAAGGACTTAATGGAAGTTATTTCCTAACAAACGCAACATATGATTATTTACAAAATACAGAATGGAGTAATCGTATAGTAAATTGGACATGGAGTGTAGTAAATACAAAAACGTATAGTAATAGTGGTCCAAATTATTATAATAGTTTAACACCAAGCCAAATATATTTACATGAGATGAATAGAAGTACGAAAACAAGTACAGTTGGCGAATGGACAACACCAAGTGCAAAAATAGGCTTAATGTATGCAAGTGATTATACATTGTCATTGGGATCAAGTGCATTAGCAATAACAGGAAGTACTAGCGCAAATAAAGCTATACTAAAAACAGGCTGGATGCATCAAAATAATAATGATACTACAAAGTCTAGTGATGAATGGACGCTTTCTCGTTACGGGATTTTTAGTGTCAACTTCTTTGCGTGGAGTGTCGTTAACAGTGGTAGCGTGTTCCGCGACAACGTTTCTAGTTACAGTGCTGTTCGCCCAGTCTTCTATCTTACATCGAATCAAGCAATTTTGGGCGGAAATGGGTCACTTGACGATCCGTTCATGATCCAATAGGGCGTTCAGTCGTTAACTTAACTGTGTCTCGTATAAAAGATACTATAAAGTATATGTAATATTGAACAAGATAAATAGTCTTGTTCTTTTACATTATGTAGTGTAAAATTAGTTTACTTTTTAATACTTAGAGATTATAATTTAGGTAGAAAGAAGGTATATGATGAAAGATTTGACTGCGATAATATGGGGGTTGATCTTGGTTCTAGTGGGAATGATTATGATAATGAATCAGGTATTTGGATATGATATTAATATATTCTTTAGTGGATGGTGGACTATATTTATAATAATACCTTGTTTAATAGATTTGATTAATCCTAAAGAAAGTGATAAGATGGCACCTTTAATAGGTTTAATTATTGGAGTATGTTTATTACTTGTATGTCAAGATATAATATCTTTTGAAATAATATGGAAGCTATTTATACCAGTAGTACTTGTTATAATAGGGTTATCTTTAATATTTAAGAATATTAAAGTAAATAAGATTAAAAAGAAAGTAGAAGAAACTAAAGATAAAAAAGAGTATATAGCAACATTTTCTTCACAAGATTTAAAGTTTGAGAATGAAGAGTTTAGTGGATGTGATTTGAATGCAGTATTTGGGGGTATTAAATGTAATATAGCTAAATCTTCGATTAAAAAGGATGTTATTATAAATGCATCAAGTATATTTGGTGGAATAGATTTAATAGTACCTAAAGGAGTTAATGTAAAAGTGAATTCTACTAGTATATTTGGTGGAGTATCTAATAAAATAGTAAATGAAAAAGATAATAAAGTTACAGTGTATGTTAATGCTAATTGTTTATTTGGGGGTGTTGATATAAAATGAATGATACTCAAAAAGTAATAAAATATTTAGCTATAGCGTTTGGTATATTCTTAACAGTATCCATTGTTTATTCAATATGTTATGCAGCTTATACAGTTTTTTCTACATTTACTGATCAAGTGGATAAAAAGAAAATTAAATTAGAAGATAAACATTCTGGACTAGATAGTTATTTAGATATTGATTTACAAAGTACTAACTTAGAAATAGTATTAGGAGATAAACTAGAAGTAGATAATTCAAGTGACTATATTGGAGTATATGAAAGTGGTAACAAGATAGTTATTAAAGAAAAGAAACATGTTAGTTTAAAGAAAAGTAAAAATACTATTAAAGTTACTGTACCAAAAGATTTAGTGTTTAAAGCAGTATATTTTGATGGTGGAGCAGGTAGTGTAAATATTAGTGATATTAAAACTAGTTATTTAGAACTTGATCTAGGGGCTGGTAAGATACTTATGAATAATGTAAAAGTGTTAGATGACACTAGTATCGATGGTGGTGCTGGAAATATCGAGTTTAATAATTGTGAGTTTAATAATTCTGAAATAGATCTAGGGGCAGGTAAATTAGTATTTAATGGTACACTACTAGGTAAGAATAAAATTGATAGTGGAGTTGGAAGTGTTAATATAAATCTACTTGGTAAATTAGATGATTATAAAATAAAAGTAGATAAAGGTATAGGTAATACTTCTTTAAATGGAACTGCTATGAAAGAAAATGAATCTTATGGAAGTGGAATTAATGAAATAGATATAAATGGTGGAATTGGAGAAATAAAAATAGAATTATCAGAGCAATAATTCTATTTTTTTAATTGAGTCTTACAGCGTGGATAACAAGTCTTTTAGTACCATTACTAGAACAAGTAGTAAGAGTAAGAATTTTATCTCCTTCAACTATTGGAATACCAAAGTTATAAATACTTCTATTAGTAATCATTTCTGCAAATTTTAGAAATTTATCAGTAGTACTAAAATTAGCTATTAAATAATCATCAGTAACAGGAGTAGTGTATATACTAAATATTTTCCATTTAATATTTTCATATAAAGTATTAAATTCTATTATTTGATTATCTACATCTGTATACCAAGAAGACTGTTTAGTTTTATAAAGAGTACCAAACATAATTCCAGTATAGTACATATTATGTCCAAATATAATGGTATTATCACTAAGTTCTTTAGGATTATTTCTATAGTCCATAAATATCCATCCGCTAGCGTCATTCTTTTTATAAAAGTTTTTATCTAAGTAGTAGTCATTATCACTTGCTTGTACTACTGGATAATCTACATTAGTATTTCTGACCTTTAACCAACCAATAGTGTCTTCGTTTTCATTTTTTAAAGCTTCAATATCTTTATTAATTACTTGTAATTCTTCACTAGGTGTATTATTATCTAGAGTTTTATCAGGTATATTATTATCTTCATAGTTATCTATAATAGCAGTAACTTTCTTCTTTATATCTTCAACTCTTCTTACTGAATTATAGTTAGATATAAATACAAATATAATTATTAAGAATATTATAAATATTACTAGAAGCATTATTATTTTAAATGAATTTATTTTAATTTGATCAACTAAATTAGATTGTAAGTAGTCTTTACTATATTCAATTTTAAATTTAATTTTATTTCTTTTTTCATTAAGTTTATTTATCTTTTTTAAATACCCTATAAGTAGGTAATCTTCTATATTTTCTTTTATTATTACCTTAATATTTCTTTTACGACTTTTACTTAAAACAAATAGTAGGTATTCTATTTCATCTATTTTAGCACTATTAATATAGATTGTTTTTAAATATTTATTTATCTTACAAAAAGATTCTAAGTCTTCTTTGTCTACTTCATTTAATGGAAAATCTATGTTAATAGAAGTTTTGTAATATAGACTAGAGAATTTATCCAAGTTGTTATTAATCATAAAACTAGATGAGTAAAGAATTTCATTACGAGAATCTACAACTATATCTTCTTTATCTAACATTTCTAACATAAATGTTTGTAAACTATAGACTGAAATATATTTTAAATTTTTATTACTTAGTATTGATTCACATAACTTATATGTTAGGGGAGATTGTTCTAAAAAATAGATAGCTTTAATTGATGATATATTCTTTATTAATTCTAAAATAATTGGAGCAATAGAATATTCTCTGATTGTAATTGTACTAACATTAGTCTCATTACATAACTCTTGTAAAAAAGAAGTTATTATTTTTTTATTCTGATAAATGTATTCATCACTAAATATAAGTTCATTTTGACTAATTATATTAGTATTTATTAAGCTTTTTTGATCAGTATTTAATCTAACTTTTTTACAAAAGTTAAGTTTATTGTCTTTAAGTTCAATAAATATTTTCATAACTAGCAACTCCTAGTATATATAATACCATAATTTTTAAAATTTATATAGTTTTTCTTTACGTAAACCAGATAAAAATTTTGGAGAAATATGTTGATTTATGTATTTTTATGATATAATAAGGTCATACTAAGGATAGGAGAGGAAGATTATGAAAAAATTATTTAGTTTAATGTTGACTTTAGTAGTAGCAGCAATGTTACCATTTGGTGTTAATGCCGCTCAAAGCAGTGCAGAAATTGTTAGGGATGCTAATAATAATATACCTTGCGATGCACCAGCAAGTGATGGAAGTAAAAAGTGCCATGTAAAGGTTAAATTTACTGGAGAAGGAATGACAGAAGTAAATATGAAACTTACTTTAGAAGGTGGATCAACTATTAAAGATAATCAAGTAGATGTACCATTAAATGTTAACTGGAGTGTTAACGATGAGAATAAAAATAATATCATTGTTAGTAGTTTAACTGGTTCATTCTCAGGAGAAAGTGAATTATTCTCATTTACTTTAATTCCGGGAACAGATCCTGAAAAATGTGCTGCTCAAGTAGAACTTTTAAACGGAAGTACACCAACAAAAGATACTGATACTGATACAACAACTGAAAATAAACAAACAGGTGTAACATTACCATATATTTTCTTAGGTGGTGCTTTATTAGTAGCAGGTTATTTACTAATTTCAACTAAAAACAAATCAAAAATGTATAAAATCTAATAGTTAATGTATTAAAAAACTGCAAAAAGCAGTTTTTTTTTGTTATGTTTTATGTTATATTATTTGTAACGGAGTTGATATTATGGCAGAATTAACAGAACAAGAAATTGTTAGAAGACAAAAAGCCGAAGAATTAAGAAATAAAGGAATTGAACCATTTGGTTATAGAATTCCGCTTACAAGTAATTCTAAAGATATAAATGAATTATATCTAAATAGTGATAAAGAAGTACTTGAAGAAGAAAAAAATCAAGTTACTATAGCGGGACGTATTATGAGTAAACGTCGTAGTGGTAAAGCTGGATTTATGGATTTACAAGACAAATATGGTCGTATTCAAATATATATAAGTGTTTCTGATGTAGGCGAAAGTGAATATGAATTATTTAAATCATGTGATATTGGAGATATTATTGGTATAGAAGGTTGGGTATGCAAAACTAATACTGGAGCTCTTACTGTTCACGCAACTAAATATCATCATATAGTAAAAAGTTTAAGACCACTTCCAGAAAAGTTCCATGGACTTTCTGACATAGAAGAAAGATATAGGCGAAGATACTTAGACTTAATAATGAATGATAATGCTAGACGTGTTGCTTTCTTAAGACCTAAAGTTATTCGTGCTATTCAAAATTTACTTGATAGTGAAGGATATGTAGAAGTTGAAACACCAATTCTTGGTACTATTCAAGGTGGAGCAGCTGCTAGACCATTTATTACGCATCATAATGCATTAGATATCAGTATGTATCTTAGAATAGCTACTGAACTACATTTAAAAAGATTAATTGTAGGTGGAATGGATGCAGTATATGAAATAGGTAGAATTTTTAGAAATGAAGGAATGGATAAGAACCATAATCCTGAATTTACTACTATTGAATTATATAAAGCTTTTTCTGATATGGAAGGTATGATGGATACTGCTGAAAGAATATTTAAACGTGTACTTGAAGAAGTCCGTGGAGAATTAGTATTTGAATATAAAGGGCATAAACTAGATTTTTCTAAACCATTTAGAAGAATTCATATGGTTGATGCAATTAAAGAAGAAACTGGAATAGATTTCTTTGAAATAAATGATTTAGAAGAATGCAAAAAATTAGCTATTGAACATAACATAGAATTGGAACCACATTTCTTATATGGTCATATAGTTGAAGCATTCTTTGAAAAATACTGTGAAGATAAAATGATTCAACCTACATTTGTTTATGGACATCCTACTGATATAAGTCCATTATCTAAAAAGAATCAAGAAGACGGAAGATTTACAGATAGATTTGAAATCTTTATTATAGGTAGTGAATATGGTAATGCCTTTACTGAATTAAATGATCCAATTGATCAAAGAGCAAGATTTGAAGCCCAAGTTGAAGAACAAAATCTTGGTAATGATGAAGCAAGTGATATGGATGAAGATTTCTGTGAAGCACTTGAATATGGACTTCCACCAACAGGTGGTATGGGAATAGGTATTGATAGACTAGTAATGCTTGCTACTGGTGAAGAAACTATTAGAGAAGTATTATTATTTCCTACAATGAAGCCTAGAGATTAGTAAAAATAGGGTAAAAAAAGCATAATTTGCTTTTTTTTTTATATACGAAGTGTTATAATTTTATTAAGGAGGTAAAGAAAATGACAATAGCTCAAATTATTGGACTAATAGTTTTATTGTTAGTAGCTGGTTTTGGTGGATTTTTAATCCTTAAGAAATCAAAAAGTTACGATTTGCTAAAATGGTTAGGATTATTTTTCTTTGTAGCTGTTATATTTAGTTGGATTTTCAATGGTGGATATTTCGCTGGTGCTAATTTCCAAACTATAACAGAAGAAACTAAACCAATTGGTTTTACAGATTTATATACAATACTTAGTTATGGTGTACAATCTGTATTTGCTAAAGCAATGCTTATTATTGCTGTTGGTGCATTCTATGGAGTGCTATCAAAAACTAAAAGTTATAGCAAATTAGTAAATACAATAGCTAAAAAAATTAAAGGAAAGGAAATATTATTTAGTTTAATTGCGTCACTTCTATTTGTTGCAATGGGTTCAATTTTAACTCAAAGTCTAGTAGCTTTAGTATTTGTTCCATTTATAGTATCTATTTTATTAACTGCTAAGTTAGACAAAATAACTGCATTCTCAGTTACTATTGGATCAATGTTAATTGGTTTACTAGGAGCAACTTATGGATTTGAAGGTGTAGGTGAGTTTAACTACTATCTTGCTATGTATACTGGTGGAAAAGTAGAATTAAATTTACTAATTCAACTTCTAATTGTACTTGTTGCTTATCTATTATTTAGTTTCTTCAATATTAAACATATTAAGAAGGTATTAAAAGATAAAGTTAATGAATCTGAAGAAGATCCATTTATGGTAGAAAAAGCTGATAAAAAAGCAAGTCTTATTCCAAGTATTGTAGTATTAAGCTTAATCTTTGTATTAGTAATATTAGGATATGTAGGATGGGATAGTAGCTTTGGTATTAAATGCTTTACTAAATTCCATGAATGGTTAACAGGTTTAACTATTGGCAATTATGCTGTATTTGCAAAAATATTTGGTACAAGTTCTCTAGCATTTGGTGCATGGGACTTAACTATATTACCAATTATATTATTCTTATTTGCATTACTTGTAATGTTAATGGATAAGATGAGCTTCAATGACTTACTAACTAATATGGGTAAAGGTATTAAAGTAATGCTTATGCCAGTATTATTAGTAATTGGTGTTCAATCTATGATTTACATTGCTAACTTTAGTCCAACAATTCCAGTAATTATAAATGCTATTATAGATGGAATTAAATCATTCAATCCATATATTGTTTCATTTGTAGCGTTAATTGGATCTATTTTCCAACCGGATCTTGGATTCAATGCATTAACTCTTGGTGGTTATTATGCTGCTACATATGCTGACAATGTTAGTTTAATTGAAACTATCTTTGTTTCTGTATATGGTTTAGTTGGTTTAGCTATTCCAACTAATGCATTATTGTTAGCTGGACTATCATACTTAAATATTGACTATAAATCTTGGATGAAATATATTTGGATTTTCATTCTAGCATTAATAGTTCTATTATTAGTATTATTTACAGTTCTAGCATATGTATAATTTTTAAAACTTGTCGACAGATGTTGACAAGTTTTTTATTTTCTATATGTTATGATAATCATGGTGATAATAATGAGAACATTTTATATATTTAAAATTAAAAAAGAAATGAGTATTCTAACACATGACACTCCATATAGTTTATATAAAACTATAGAGAATCTATATTATTTAGATAATATTAATCTAGGACTTTCATATCGTTTATATGATTCGATATTTGATTCTTTTAATATTGAAGAAGTAGACAGCAAGGTAAGTAAAACATTTATGGATAATAACTATTATTTTAAAGAAAATAATAAACATGTTATTTATAATAAATATAGACCAGAGAATTCCACTTTACAAATAAATCGTAGTCATTTACTTTTAAAAAGTGATTCGATTAAACCAACTTTACTTAGGAATTATTCATTAGATGATGATTTATTTGTCTGTGATTTTAAAAATAAAGATTATTTTTGGTTAAACGAGATTTTAGTATAGGAATTCTATTGAAAAAGTAACATTTTTGTAATATGATTTAAATGGTGATAAATTAATGATTAAATATATATTTATATTTTTATTTGGTACTTATCTATTATTTTTATTGTTTAGAACTTGTAGATATGAAAATGATTTAAAAATGTTTGGATTTAATTTCTTTAAGTATACATTAAAACCTTTATTTAAATTATGGTATCCATTTAAAGTAGTAAATAAACCAAAGATAAAAGATGATATACCAGTAATTTTTTGTGGTAATCATATTCACTTGATGGATCAATGTTTAGTTATCTTAAGTAATAAAAGACCAATTCATTATATGGCTAAAATAGAGTACTTTCAAAATAAGAAAACTAAATGGTTCTTTAAATTAGCTGGATGTATTCCAGTTGATAGAAGTAAGAAAGATGAAAACGCTAAAGATAGAGCAATGGATGTTTTAATTAATAAAGAAGCTTTAGGTATATTTCCTGAAGGAACGAGAAATAAAACCAATAAACTACTTCAAGAATTTAAATTTGGAGCAGTATCTATGGCTAAGAAAACTGATGCTTTAATTGTGCCATTTGCAATAACTGGAGAATATAAGTGGCGTACAAAGAACTTAAAAATAGAATATGGTACTCCATTTAAAGTGAATACAATGACTTTAGAAGATGCCAATAAAAAATTATATAACGATGTTTTAAAAATGATTAAGAAGAATAGTTGAGTTAATTTTTTATGTAAAGTATCAATTCTTTTTTTTTAGTTGTAAATAATCGTGTAAATATAAAATTATTTTTATTGTACATACTACTTAATAGTGATATTATTATTCTAGAAAGAAGTAGGTAAAAGATGAAAGAATTAGATAAAAAACAACTTATAGTTGTAGCATTCACTTTTGCATTATTACTTTTAGTTGGTGGAACATATGCATACTTTAGTATAAATGCAACTAGTGATAAGACAGGGGCTAAGGTAACAGGTAAAGCAAACAACTTAGGAAATCCAACAATGCAAATTAAAACGTCTAAGTTATATCTAAATTTAGATGCAAATCTAATGAGTCAAGCAAATGCAGGAAAAACTTATTATGCTAATGAAAACGAGAGTGGACTAGCACTTGAAACTAATCCAAACTATACATTAGCAACAGCACAATTACCAGAAGGAGATGAAGCACTAGACTGTACTTATAATTATAAGGTAACAGCAACAGTTACAACTCCAATCACTGATAATAGTGACTCAGATGTAAAAGTAGTAGTTGGAGAAAAGACTATGACTTTAAAAGAACTTACAACTGCTGGAACTAATGGTATTATAGTAAGTGGAGAAATCAAAAACTTAACAAAAGGAAATAGTGTATCAATACCACTAACAAGTAGTGTAACAAATACAGCAAATACTCAAGATAAGCTAGTAGGTAATTCATACACAATAAAAATAGAACCATATAATAGTGGGGATATAAAATCATTTTCTTGTAAATTGGTATTCAAATGGGATAATAATAATTCGTTTGCTTATAATCTAACTAAAAGTGATATATTATGGCAAAGTGGACTTGAAGGAGATGGCTATAGATATACAGGAAGTGGCACAGTAGGAACTAGTACTAACCCAAATAATTTTATCTGTTTCGGTACAACAGATAAAACAGAATGTACAACAAATCAAGATAAATATATGTATCGTGTATTAGGAGTATTCTCAGATGCAAATGGAAAAAACCATGTAAAATTAATCAAATATAAACAATTAAGCTCTACATATGCATGGAATTCTAGTATATACAATGATATTGGTTGGGAAAACAGTGCAATGTATGTTGGATTGAATGCAGGTTATTTCTTAAAAGATACAAAATATGATTACTTACAAAACACAACATGGTCAAATAAAATAGTAAGCTGGACATGGAGTGCAGTAAATACAAAAACACACGATGGAAGCAATGGCCCAAATTATCAAAATGGATTAACACCAAGCCAAATATATTTACATGAAATGAATAGAAGTACGAAAACAACTACAGTTGGCGAATGGACAACTCCTGTTGCAAAAATAGGGTTAATGTATGCAAGTGATTATACATTATCATTGGGTCCAAGTGCTTTAGCACTAACAGGAGGTACTAATGCAAATCAAGCTACACTAAAAACAGGCTGGATGCATCAAAGTAATAATGATACTATAAAGTCTAGTTATGAATGGACGCTTTCTCGCTTTGGGGTTGGTGGTGGCTACTTTGGTGCGTGGAGTGTCGCTAGCGATGGTCGTGTCAGCGCCAGCGATGTGGACAATACGCATGGCGTGCGTCCTGTCTTCTATCTTACAACAGATACTAAAGTTTCTACTGGAGAAGGCTCTCTAGAAAATCCATTTATGATTAAAGAAGCGTAATGCTTCTTTTAATATGCATAAAAAAATATCACATTAAGTGATATCTAATTTACAAATGGTCGAGAAGACAGGATTTGAACCTGCAACCTCATGGTCCCAAACCATGCGCACTGCCAAATTGTGCTACTTCTCGATATTAATGGTACGCCCAGAGGGAGTCGAACCCCCAACCTTTAGATCCGTAGTCTAACGCTCTATCCAGTTGAGCTATGGGCGCATTCCTTAAGCACATACTAATTATAATATAAAAGTATTTAAAATGCAATCTTTTTTTATAAATAATAATTTTGTAAAATATATGTAAAGTTTATAAAAATATACAAGTTATTTCTTTTAAGATTTACAATTATAATGTAAGATTAAATTAGGGTAGGATAACTATCTAAAAGAATAAAAAGTTTCTATATAAGAAGGGATAAGCAAAAAGCTTATCTTTTTTTTCTAAAACTTTTATCTAGTTTTGTCGAATCTAATGCAAAAAAATTTAAGTATGTTAAAATGACTCTAGGTGATAAAAATGCGATTAGATTATTATTTGAATGAGCTTGAAAAGAAGATTGATTATGTTAGCATATATCTAGATTCAGTAAGTCTAACAGAACTTGACAAAATACACACTAACAAGTTATAATTTTAATTGTTAGAAGGTGTTTTTATGTATAGTGATAAAATTTATTTAACTCCGCAGGAAATTTTAGAAAAAGAATTTAAAATTGATGCTCGTGGATATCGTCCACAAGAAGTTGATAAATATTTAGATATGATTATCAGAGATTATACTGAGTATATTTCTATAATTAAAAAACTTGATAAGGATATCAAAGATCTAACAGAAGATAATATTAAATTAAAACAAGAAATAAGAAGATTAAATGATCAAGTTGCTGAAAAGAAGGATTTATCAGATACGAGAATTAATGTTACTAATTTAGATTTATTGAAAAGAATAAGTCAATTAGAAAAAGTTGTTTTTGGAAAAGAAGAATAATACTTAGACAAATGCTGCAGAAAATTTTTCTGTTGAGGAAAGTCCATGCTCTCACATTCTGCGATGGATGTAGTGTTCGTGCTTAGGGAATAAATAACCTAAGGTAGATTAAATCTAACGGCGTAGAAAGAGTCTATTAGACTTGAGTATCTTAAAGTGCCACAGAAACGAGTTATATAGTAATATATAAATGAAACGCGGTAAACCCCACGAGAGAGAAACCCAAATTATGGTAGGGGAGTTTGCATAAGAGAAATGAATCAAGTGCAAGATGTATATAATTATACATAGATAGATATTTGTCACTCAATTATGAGTACAGAACATGGCTTATTAGTATTATTATTTTAAGGAGTGAATTAAATTGGATGTTATAGCTGAGAAGCTTAAGGAAACTCGTGAAGAAGCGGGTATCGATATTGAAGAAGCAGGGAATGATTTAGATATTAATCCCCTCATACTGATGAACTTAGAAGAAGGTAAGATAGGAGCTTTTAAAGATATATTTACTTTAAAAGATTACTTAATTAGTTATTCAAAATATTTAGGATTAGATTCTGAAAAGATAATAGATGAATTTAATGAATACTTATTTGAATATACTTCAAAGATACCAGTTAAAGAAATAGAAAAGACTATTCAAGATACCAAAGAAAAAGAAGAAGGTATGTTAAGTCCATATACTATGGAAAACTATAAGAAAAAAAGTTTTAAAAAGATATTCTTCTTAATCTATATCTTGATATTCATTTTAGTTATACTTGCTATATACTGGTCAGTTAATCAAATAACAATAAATAATAGAAATGCTTATATAATAAGCTATGGAAAGTAGTTGAAAATATGAATTTACCTAATAAAATAACAGTATCAAGAATTATCTTAGCAATTATTATGATAGTTCTTCTACTTATACCAGATGGATCTTTAGGATTTACTTGGCCAAAGTATCCGATTAATGATGAATTTATAAGTTTACAATATATTATAGCAGGTGTTATATTTGTTGTTGCCAGTTTAACAGATTTTGTAGATGGAAAACTTGCTCGTAAATATAATATTGTTACAGATTTTGGTAAAGTAGCGGACGCTATTGCTGATAAAGTTTTAGTAAATGGACTTTTAGTAGTACTAGCGTGCAATGGAAATATTTATCCAGTAATTGCTGTAATAATAATTATTAGAGATATTATAGTTGATTCATTAAAAATGTTAAGTGGTAACCATGGCAAGGTAGTAGCTGCTTCATTTACTGGAAAAGCAAAAACTATGTGTATGATGATTGGTTTAACTTTAGTAATGTTTAAGAATATTCCATTCTGTTTTATAAACTTACCAATTGCTGAACTTCTAGTAATTGTAGCAACTATCCTTTCAGTTATAAGTGGTTGTCAATATTATTACAATACTAAAGAATTCTTATTTCCAAAAGAAAAATAAAGATATAATAATTAATAGTGTTCAAAACACTATTTTTTTGATATAATTTATTTATATTATAGGGAGAGATTAGAATGAATGATGAATTTAATTTTGACAATGAAATAATTGAGATTAGTAGTGATCCACAAGAAGTGGCAGTTGATTTTGAAGAAAAAACTGAACCTACTACTGGTAAAGAAAAGAAAAAGAAAGAAAAGAAAGATAATATATTTAAAAGATTTTCTAACTGGTTTAAAGGATTAGATAAAAAGAGAAAGATTATCTTTATTAGTGTATCTTCTTTAGTATTCTTGCTTATATTGGGTTTAGTGGTATTCCTAATACTTAGTAATAAAAAAGATGAAGTAAAAGAAGATGTAGTATTTGAAAGTGAAAACTACAAGTATGATAATGGTACATTAATATTCTTAGATAATGATAAAGAAATAGGTAAATATGAATGTACTATTAAAGATAAAGATAAATGTTTTGTTGCTTACTTAGATAATGAAAAAGATACGTTTGACCATCCTACTAATGTAGATAAAGATGATAAAACTATTGATAAAAGAAGTCAAATTTATTTTAAAAAGTATGTATTTATAAATGATGATAATAAAGTGATTTTATATAATATAAAGGATAAGAAAAGTGAAGAAAAACTTACTAGTGTTAAGGCTTATGATACAGAAGAAAATTATGTAGTAGTAAGTGATAAAGATAAAAAGTATGGTGTTATCTTATTTAAAGATGATAGTTATGAATATCAAATTAATGCATATTATGATTATTTAGGTATAGTGGACACAAAAAATTTATTACTTGTAAGTAAGACAGGAGAAAAAGAAAGAATTATTGATATTAATAATAAGCAATTATCTAAAGAATTTAATGCTTCTATTAAAAGTGCTAACAAGGCCTATATTTCAGCAGTATCAAATGGTAAAAAATATAATCTATATTCTTATAATTATGAAGAACTTCTAAGTGGTTATGATTATATTAGTTTTCATGATGAATATATTGGACTTGTTAAAGATAGTAAATTATATTTTGTTGATGAAAACTTAAATAAAATGAATGAAGAAGGTATAAAATTAACAAGTAATAATTATAATCTTGTAAATAAATATAATAAAAGTAATAAATTAGTTAGTAGTGATGTAAGTTATAAAGTTACTATTAATAAAGATAATCTAAGTGTTGACTTTGGTGAAGAAGAAAACATAGTTATAAATAAGTATGAAGGAGCAGTAAGTGCTAATTATCCATATATTAATTACTTTGATGGCTACTTATATTTCTATTCAGATCAAGAAAAAACTGAAAGTATTGGTAAGTACGAATGTAAAAATAAAAATAAACTTACAAGTCCAGAAGATAGTTTAAGTAATTGTACATTATATGGAAATACTGATGGAGTAACAGGAATTTACAATAATAATTTTGTGTTTATTACAGATAATAGTAGTATGTCTAATTCTAAAACTGTAAGTATTTATAGTATTAATGAAAAGAAAACTAAAGTAACGTATTCTGAACTTTCAACAATAAACAAAGCTTACGTATCAAATAATATTAAGTCTTATTATACTGATAATATGTATATAATAGCTAAAAATACTAAAGGAAACTATGGAGTAGTTAAGATTACTTCAAGTGATGTTGAAAAAGTTTTATCTTTCAACTTTAAAAATATAACTAATAAAAATGATTACTATCTTCTAGAAAGCTCTGATTCTAAATTTAGTATTGTAGATAAGGACTTTAAAGAATTAGTTCCAACTCAAGATTACATTGATGTTGTTGGTGATTATGCAGTTGCTATAAAAGATAACAAATTAAATCTATATTTATATAAATCTACAACTTCTCCAATACTTGCAAATAGTCTAGATATAACTAGTAAAGATTATAAGAATGCTTATAAAATAACTATTGGTACAAGTATTGTAATTACCATAGATGGAAAGAATTATTCATATAAATTAGATGGTACTAAAATAGATGATGTTGAACCAGTAACTAGTGAACCAGGTGAATAATATGAAAGGGGATAAAGGAAGTCTTATAATAATAATAGTACTTCTTATCATATTTATTCCACTTACAATTATAGGGTACTTTAATCATACTAAAAAAGAGGATAATCCAAGTCATCTACTATACTATGATAATAAGATATGGTTTTATGATAATAATAAACTAAAAGGAAAGTATGAATGTAAAGTACCTAGTTGTACACTAGCGACTACTAATGTAGATGATGATGTAGACTATGGAATAAATATCTATACTAGTGATGAAGTTAATCCAGTAAAAACTAATAATTTTGCTTTAGTTAGAGATGAGAATAAAATACTTCTTTATAATATTAATACTAATCTAGTTATTGCAAGATATGCTGGATTAAAAAATTATAATAATATGTTAGAAGACATGGCTATACTTGAAAATGATGGTAATAAATGGGGAGTACTTTCCTTTAAAGAAGATGTTATTAGTTTACTTCCATTTGAATATGACTACATAGGTTTAAGTAATAAAGTAGAAGAAGGATTACTTAAAACTAATTATTATATAGTAAAAAAAGATAATAAATGGTTTATAGTAGATGATACAAATACTCAAATAAGTGATTCATTTAATGAACCAATAATAGATTATAGTGTAACTTCTAATACTTTAGTACTTGCTTTTAAATCTAGTATTAATATTTATAATTTAAGTACTAAGAAAATGATTGAACAAGTTAGTTTTAATGGTAGTTTTAATTCCTTAGATAGTATTGAAAATAATAATAGATTAGATGTTAAATTAGATGGAAATACTATTAAAAGTGTTGAAATTACTAATTAAGTTTGTTAAAATACAGGTAGCAAACAAAGAACTAGAGTATTTATAACTAGTAGCTTAAAGAGAGTTAATGATAGGTGTGAAATTAACAGTGAAGATTATAAATTGTTGCTAGGGAGTTTGGTAGCAGAAATGCTTTAAAGTTTTAAGTTAAATATTAAGGTGGTACCGTGGGAATATCTCACCCTTAGGATATCACTTTTTTAAATGGAGGAATATTATGTTAGAGAAGAAATACGATAGTAAACAAGTTGAAAGTGGAAAGTATGAGTATTGGTTAAATAATCATTATTTTGAATGTGGTGATGTTAGTAAGAAACCTTATTCAATAGTTATACCACCCCCAAATGTTACAGGTAAATTGCATTTAGGTCATGCTTGGGATACAAGTTTACAAGATATAATTATTAGATATAAAAGAATGCAAGGCTATGATGTGTTATGGCTTCCTGGTACTGATCATGCAGCAATTGCAACAGAAGCTAAAGTAGTTGCAAGAATTAAAGAACGTGGACTTAATAAATATGAACTTGGAAGAGATAAGTTCTTATGTGAATGTTTTAAATGGACAAGTGAACATAAAGATATAATTCATGAACAATGGGCAAAACTTGGATTATCAGTTGACTATACTAAAGAAAGGTTTACATTAGACGATAACTTAAGTGATGCTGTTAAATATGTATTTGTTGATCTATATAATAAAGGTTTAATTTATAGGGGAGAAAGAATTATAAACTGGGATCCAGTAGCTAAAACTGCTTTAAGTAATGAAGAAGTTATATATAAAGATGATCCTGGTGCATTCTATCATATTAAATACTATATTGAAGGTACAAGTGATTATTTAGATGTTGCTACTACAAGACCTGAAACACTATTTGGAGATACAGCAGTAGCAGTAAATCCAAATGATGAAAGGTATAATCATTTAATAGGTAAATCAGTAGTACTTCCAATTTTAGATAAACTTATTCCTATTGTAGGTGACGAACACGCTGATATGGAATTTGGAACTGGTGTAGTTAAAATTACTCCTGCTCATGATCCTAATGACTATGAAGTAGGACTTAGACATAACTTAGAAAGAGTTAAAGTACTTAATGAAGATGGTACTTTAAATGAATTAACTGGTAAGTATAATGGCCTTGATAGATTTGATGCTCGTAAAAAATTAGTAGAAGAGTTAAAAGAAAAAGATCTTCTTATTAGAGTTGAGAATATGACTCATTCAGTCGGTCATTCAGAAAGAACAGATGCAGTAGTGGAGCCATATCTTTCAAAGCAATGGTTCGTTAATATGGAAAAACTATCTAAACAAGTATTAGATAATCAAAAAGATAAAAACAATAAAGTTAATTTTGTTCCAGAAAGATTTGAAAAAATAATGAATAACTGGATGAGTGACTGTCATGATTGGTGTATATCTAGACAATTATGGTGGGGACATCAAATACCTGCTTGGTATAAAGATGAAGAAGTATACGTTGGTCTTACTGCTCCTGATGGTGATGGTTGGAAACAAGATGAAGATGTACTAGATACATGGTTCTCTAGTGCACTATGGCCTTTTAGTACAATGGGTTGGCCGAATTGTGATGATCCACTATATAAAAGATACTTTCCAACTAATGTTTTAGTAACAGGTTATGATATCATTTTCTTCTGGGTATGTCGTATGACTTTCCAAAGCTTAGAGTTTACTAAGAAAAGACCGTTTGAATATTGTATTATTCATGGACTTATAAGAGATAAACAAGGAAGAAAAATGAGTAAGAGTCTTGGTAATGGAGTAGACCCTATGGATATGATAGAGATATATGGTGCTGATAGTTTAAGATATTATCTTGCTACATCAACTGCACCTGGTAGTGATTTAAGATTTGACGAAGATAAAATTAAATCTACATGGAACTTTATTAATAAACTATGGAATGCTTCTAGATTTGTTCTTATGAATACAGAAGACTTAAAAGAAATAAATCTTACTAATATTAATAATGAAGATAAATATATCTTAACTAGATTAAATGAAACAATAAAGAATGTTACTAAATTTATGGATAAGTTTGAATTCAATAATGTTAACTCACATCTTTATTCATTTATATGGGAAGACTTCTGTGATAATTATATTGAAATGAGTAAATATCATATAAATGACTCTAATACTAAATCAACACTTCTATATACTTTAAAATGTATCTTAAAAATGTTACATCCATTTATGCCATATGTAACCGAAGAAATATATAGTATTATTACTTTAAAAAGTCATGAAAGTATTATGATTAGTGATTATCCAATATATAATAAAGATTTAGTATTTACTCATATTAAAGATGAAGAGTTAGATAAAATTAATTTTATAAGTAAATTTAGAAATGTATTAAAAGAAAATAATATTTATGGAGATTATCAAGTAAGTTTAAATACTCAAGATGAATTAATAATTAATATGTTAAAACTATCAAATAGATTAGTAGATAATAGTGGTAAAACTAAATTTAATGTTAAATTTAAAGATATCGAAGCTATTATATATTATGATAAAGTTATAACAGAAGAAGAACAAAGATTAAAAGAAAAACAAATTGAAGAATTAAAGAATTCAATAAATAAAAGAACTGCTTTACTTAATAATGAAAATTTTGTGAGTAAGGCTCCAGAAAATTTAGTTTTAAATGAACGTAAGAAACTTGAAGAAGAAAAGGAATTATTAGCTAAATTAACTAACTAGTTCCTTTTTCTTTTAAATAAATCTAAATTAGTAACATTAATTCTCGTATCTTTTATATTCTTAATAACTAATACTTCGACAGAAGAATTAGTAAACTATTCAGAAAGTACTAAAGAATTACCACCAGCAAGTATGACTAAAATAATGAGTATGATAATTATTATGGATAGTATTTAAGATAGCAAATTAAAATAATCAAATTTATCAACAATAAAAATACAGTGACATTTACAGTGACATTTGTGATACAATAATATTAGCAAAGGAGAAATGTAAGTGAAAATGTAGATAATAAACTACTTTTATAATCAAACTAAATCAGGATGTATGTCTTCAAAATCTAAAATAAGATCAATTCATTCTTCACTTGCAATTAAAGCTAATTCGTTATCCTTATTTGATGTAGAAAATATACTAGACAATAAACAGATGTTAGGAAAAAAAGATGAAGTACAAGAAGTTAAAAATGCTATTGAAGCATATAATCATATTAATGATTATAACTATAAAAGTGAAAAAGACTTATTAAAATTACATCAATTAATGATGAGACATTTTGATGAAGATAATGGTAGTTATCGGAATTATGGTGAAGGCGTTAAAAAATGTTGAAATAATCTATATGGCACCTAATTCTATTTTAGTTTCGTCTCTAATGAAAAGTTTATTTGATTATCTTAAAACTAGTGATTTAAATATTATTATTTTATCTATATTTCATTTACTATTCATCATTTTTCAGATGAGAATGAATACTTAAGACAGAAAATGGCATACTTTTAAAATTTATATATAAATAGTGGAAGGTTTTGATATAATATATTTATTAATGTAGTTAAATCAGGAGGTAAAGAATTATGCAAACATTACAAATAAGAAATTCAACAGCAGAATTTTTGATATTTACAAAACAAAATAAAGAAAAGACAATAGAAGTGATTGTTGATGAAGAATCAGTCTGGCTTAGTCAAAAATTGATGGCCGAACTTTTTGGGACAACAAGAAATAATATAACAATACATCTTTCTAATATTTTTGAAAAAGAATTAAGTGAGAATTCAGTATGTAAAGAATTTTTACATACTGCTAGAGATGGAAAAAATTATAAAACAAAATATTATAATCTAGATGTTATTATTGCTGTTGGATTTAAAGTTAATAGCAAAAGAGCAATTGATTTTAGATTGTGGGCAATCAATATTTTAAAACAATATTCTGTAAAAGGATATGTATTAGATAAAGAAAGACTTAAAAATGGAACTTTTTTAAATGAAAATTATTTTAATGAATTACTACAAGAAATAAGAGAAATAAGAATTAGTGAAAGGAATTTTTATCAAAAGATTACTGATATATACACAACAAGTTTAGATTATAATGTAGATTCACCGATAACAAAAGATTTTTTTAAAACAGTTCAAAATAAAATGCACTATGCTGTTCGTGGAAATACGGCTGCAGAAATTATAGTGAATCGTGCAAATCATAATAAAGTTCATATGGGATTAACAAATTGGAAAAATTTACCTAATGGCAAAATAATTTGCATCTGATGTTATAGTTGCTAAAAATTATTTAACTAAAGAAGAATTAAAATCTTTAGAAAGAATTGTTACAATGTATTTAGATTACGCGGAGGATCAAGCTGAAAGACATATTCCTATGACAATGGAAGACTGGAAAGGTAAGCTAGATGTATTTTTACAATTTAACGAAAGAGATGTACTTGATAATCCTGGTAAAGTATCACATAAGGTAGCAAATAGTTTTGCACTTTCTGAATTTGAAAAGTATAGAATTACTCAAGATAAATTATTTGAATCTGACTTTGATAAATTTATGATTGAAATGGAAAATGAGGATATCAGTTGTTAAAAATATTCTATTCTTAGATATCATTCTCAGACGGTAATGGAAGATGCGCAAGATTTTGGGTAACATTAATGTTAATAAATTATGATAGAAATTTTAAATTTATACCATTTGAAGAAGAAATATATTTGAATCAAGAAGAGTACTATTCATCAATAGCAGAATATCATAATAATGATAATGCAAATGTGTTTATAAGATTTATTTTAAAAACAATCGATTCATCAATAAATAAATTAATAAGTAATAATGATCTTGTTCTAAATGATAAATTTATTTTTCAATAGTGAAGTTTATTTAATGGGAGAAAAGAAACATGTTTCTCTCTCTTTTTATAAATAAAAAAAATTAAATATAATTACACGGTTAAAAGTTGGTAGAAATTTAACTTATGTTCTTTGAATAAATCTATTCTACTTGCATAATTATTACTAGGAGTGATTTAATTTGAAGAAAATATTATTTATTCTAGTATCTTTTATATTCTTAATAACTAATACTTCGGCAGAAGAATTAGTAAACTATTCAGAAAGTGCTATACTAATTGAAAATAGTACAGGAAAAGTTTTATATGAAAAAGAAAGCACTAGAGAATTACCACCAGCAAGTATGACTAAAATAATGAGTATGATAATTATTATGGATAGTATTAAAGATGGTAAGTTAAAATATACAGATAATGTAGTTATAAGTGAAAATGCATCTAATATGGGTGGATCTCAAGTGTATTTAAATACTAATGAAACTTATAAAGTAAGTGAGTTATTAAAAAGTGTTGCAATTGCCAGTGCTAATGATGCGGTTGTGGCACTTGCTGAGAAAACTTATGGAAGTGTAGATGAGTTTGTTCGTAAGATGAATGAAAAGTGTAAAGAAATAGGATGTAAGAATACAAGTTTTAAAAATCCTCATGGACTTGATACCGAAGGTCATTATTCAAGCAGTTATGATATGTCATTAATGGCTAGATATTTAATAACTAATCATAGTGATATTCTAACGTTTACTAATACTTATGAAGATTATCTAAAAAGACCTGATGGTTCTCAAACATGGTTAGTTAATACAAATCGTTTAGTTAGATTCTATGATAATATAGATGGTTTAAAAACAGGGTTTACTGAAGGAGCAGGTTACTGTTTAACAAGTACAGCTTATAGGGGTAATATGAGACTTATAAGTGTTGTAATGGGAGTAGACTCAATAGATAATAGAACTACTGATACATTAAAATTATTGAATTATGGTTTTAATTCTTATAAAATAGATGTTATATATAAAAAGAATAAAAAACTAGGTAAGATAAAAGTTGAAAAAGGTAAATTAAAGTATGTAAATTTATTATTGAAAGAAGATGCTACTGAACTATTAAATATAAATGATCCTAAAAAAAGCTATATGCTTAATATTGATACTAAAAAAATATATGCTCCAGTAAAACGTGGAGATAAAGTAGGGGAAGTAGAGATTGTAGATAATGAAGGCCATACAGTAGATATAGTAGATATTACTGTAGATAGAACTGTTGGAAAAGCTAATCTACTAGATTATTTTAAAAGAAACTTGAATGAATTATTTGTAGGTAAAGAGTATATTTAATTGAGAATCTAATTATAAATTAGGTTCTTTTTAAATTTAAAATTATTGTTTTAAATGATAAATACACTTAGAAATATAGAATTAATTGAACTTTAAAGATAGTCAATGGTGTTAGTTTTACATTTTGATATTTACATGTTACAATAATATTAAGGAGAAAAGTATGAAAAAAATTTATTTTGCCGCACCACTTTTTAATGAGATGGAATTAGAAAGAAATAGAAAGTATACTGAAATTTTTAGAAAATGGGGGTATGAAGTATATTTACCACAAGAAAGTGCAGGATTATCTGCTAACATAATCAAAAATGCTGAAGATACATATAAAGTAAGTAAAAAAATATTTGAGACCGATTTAAATGGAATTAAGTGGTGCGATATTTTGGTATTTTTTCTTGATGGGAGAGTTCCTGATGAAGGAGCCTGCGTAGAATTGGGAATTGCATATGCATTAGGAAAAAAGTGCATTGGATACAAAACTGATGATCGCTGTTTAGATTTTACAGGAACAAACAATCTTTTTATCGAAGGATGTATGAATTTTAGAATCATAAATAGCATTGAAGACTTAAAAAGAGAATTGGAGTCTTAAATTAGTATGATATTATTTTTTTATTCCTGCATATCTTGTATAATATTCTATTCATTATTTGTATTATTCAAATATTTAAAATTTTTTAAAATTATTAGTAAAAAATTTGATGATAAGCTGGATGATGACAAAGGATTATTTATTTCAATTCCTTGTTTAAGAGAACAAAATGTAATTGAAGAAACAGTAAAATATTTTAGAAAAATATGTGATTTGCCAATTGTTATAGTTACAACCCAAAAAGAAGAATACGAATATAAATATAATAAATTAAAATTAACAACAAAAACATTTGTTGAAAACAATATTTTAAATAAATACGATAATATTTTTTTGATTGATTGTCCATCAATAAATGGATATATGGCTGATAATTTGAACTACATGTTAGAGCAGTTAAAAAAATTACCATTTTATGATAATTCGAAAGAATGGTATATGTCGTTATATAATGCAGATAGCAAGCCATCAAAAAACAGCTTTAATGCTATATTTTATGAGATAAATAGAGATAAAAAAGTAATGCAACAATATTCTTATTGCTTCAATAATTTTAAACGATTAAGTTTAATTATGAAAGGTTTTGCTATTTATCAATCTAATTTTGAAATAAAGGTTGGCCTTTTCAATTCAATTTTTAAAACAAGATTTTTATATCATTATGTTGTTGGTCATGGATTAACAGTAAACTTAAATACTTTGAAAAAATTAGGCGGATTTAATACTGAGTTTTGGTGTGAAGATATTTACTTAACAATGAACTTAAAATTCAATAATATTCAAATTACACCTATTTATGAGTTAGAATGTATAGATAACGCTGTATCCATTAGTCAGTTAATTAAGCAGAATTCTGTATGGTACAATACCACGAGAAAATACAGATTAATTTACAAAGATTTAAAAAATAAACTTAATAATTTTTCATTAAATGGATTTGTTGGATGTTTAAATGAGTTTAAATGTGCGATTAACTGGTTACTATTGCCAGTTGTATTTTTATTTATATTTTTAAGTAGTATATTATATAAAAGCATTATTCTTGCAGTTCTAATTACTATTTCATTTTGTTTTTATTCATTCATAAATTACTACATTACCATTAAAACAATTAACAAATTAAGCAGTAAGAATTATAGTATAGAGTTATACAATTGGATTGCATATTCAATAGCCTTACTTATATCAAATATAGGGCCAATTTATTCGTTCTTTTCAAATAACAATATAAAGTATAAAACAGAGAGGTAGTATATGAAAAAAGGTAAAATTATTATTCTTGAAGGAACATCTTGCGTAGGTAAAACAACTTTGTGCAATAATTTAGAAAAAAACGGCTGGGTTATAATACCAGAAGCTATTAGATATATAGAAAAAGAGAATTCTAAAATAATAAATGCAGCCATTGATATTCCAAATAATAACGATGAAGAAGAATATTATCAAACTCAGTTATTTAGAGTAGAATTAGAAAAAATAAAAAAAGCTAATCATTATAGAAATATGGGTTACAATGTAATAATAGATAAGAGTTCTATATCAATAATTGCAACTGCTAAAGCTTTTGAAGTACTATTTGGATTTAATAATAAGTATTTAAGCGCCTGCAAAAAATATATTATGATGTTAGAATTCCTAAAAAATAATGATTTAGTAGAATGTGATGGTTTTTTACTTTTAACAACCGATTATAATAAAATACAAGAAAGAAACAATACTAGAAAACACATTTTAGAAGGTATATGGATAGATGAATCATTGATTAATTTGCAAAAAAATTGTTTAAAGAAAATTTATGATAAAGTAGTTGGAAAATATAGTGATAATGAGATAAAAAAATGTACTTTGGACACCACTTTTTTATCTCAAGATGAAGTATTTAATTACTTTGTTGATTTTGCTATGCTAATTCAATCAAATGTCGAAAGTAAAGAAAGGATTAAAAAATGATAGATTTACATACTCACACAAAATACTCAGATGGAACTTGGGAAGTTAAGAAATTATTAGAAGAAGCCGAAAAAAATCAAGTTGATATATTGGCTATAACTGATCATGATACTGTAAAAGCACATATTGAATTAAAAACATATGATTACTCAAAATATTTCACTGGAAAAATAATAGCAGGTGCTGAATTCAATTGTATTTTTAATAATGCAAAAATTGAACTTTTGGGATACAATTTTGATGTAAATAAAATGGACAAATGGATTAATAATATATATAATTTTGAAAAAAAGCAACCAAATTTACAAGAAGAATTTAATTTATTAATGAAAGCATGTTATAAAAACCATATTAAAGTCGATAAAATTGTATATAAAGAAAATATGGGGTGGCCAATTGATTTTGTTTATGAATCTATAAAAAAATACTCTGAAAACAAAAAATATTTTTCTGAAAAAGAGTGGAATGATATTGATTATTTTTTCAGATGTTGTACTTGTAATACGGATTTTCCTTTATATATAGACCTATCTTATCAAGTTCCTAATGCCAAATTGGTATCGGATGAAATACGAAGATTAGGTGGAAAAGTATTTTTAGCACATTTATTTACATATCCGCTTAGAGATTACGAAAAATATCTAGATAGTTTAGTAAAAGATAATATAATAGATGGCATTGAAACATATTATTCAAAATTTACTGATGAACAAACTAATTTTATTATAGATTATTGTCAAAAAAATAATTTATATATGTCTGCTGGTACAGATTGTCACGGATACAAAAAGCCGGATCGAAAAGTTGGAATTGGCTATGGAAATATGAATGTACAAATAGATATTGTTAGTACTTGGATTGATTATTAATTTAATAAGAATGGGAGTTGAGAGTAACATGGAAATTAGGAAGATATTATCAAATGAATTAGAAAACGCTACTTACTTAGTATGGAGAGTATTTTTAGAATATGAAGCGCCTGATTATACACAAGAAGGTATAGATGAATTTAAAAAAACTATAAATAATATAAATTGGATTAATGAAAGAGATTTTTATGGAGCATTTCAAGATAACAATTTATTAGGGGTTATTGCAACAAAAGATATTACCCATATTGCTTTATTCTTTGTTGATGGAAAATATCATAAACAAGGGATAGGTAAGTCTTTATATAAAAAAGTTGAATCACTAAATAATTTAGGGTGTTTTACTGTTAATTCATCTTTATATGCTCATGAAATTTATAAACATTTAGGATTTATTGATATGGATACTTTAAAATGTATTCATGGAATAAAGTTTTATCCAATGAGAAAAGAATTAAAATAAAAATTGACCTCTACAATTAGTAGCGGTTTTTTCATTTAATCTACTATTAATATTTAAAATTATTTAGTAAAATATAATTAAGAAATGGAGATGATTTTATGACTCTAGGTCAAAAATTAAAAGAAATAAGAAATAGATTTGGATTATCTCAAGAAGAACTAGCGAATATAATGAATGTTTTTAGACAAGCAATAACTAAATAGGAAAATGATAATAGAATACCTGATATAAGTAATTTACAAGAATTGTCTAAAATTTTTGGTATTGCTGTAGATTATTTACTTGGTAATGAGTCTATCCCAGTATCAACTGCCGATTCTTTAGGAGATTTATCTCTACATTATTTAGTTATAAAAAATAATATAAAACTCCTTGTAAATATAAAAAATATGTTTTAGGAAGAAAATAATTACACTTTAAAAAATGGGTTTAGAAATAATAGAAAAATTAAATTTTCAAAAAATATAGAAAAATAATGATTAAGTGGTGTATACTATAAGTATATTTATAGTAAATTAAGCATTTCAACTTGTTTCATTTTAGTATTTTAAAAAATACGAAGTGTTAGAAGATAAATGAAATAATTAAAATATAAATTGAGTTATACTATAAAAATACATAAAACTTTGATAAAAATAATATAGGAGGTGGCAATTATGTTTGAATTAGTAAGTAAATATAAACCAAGTGGAGATCAACCTGAAGCAATAAAAACTTTATGTGAAGGAATAAAAAATGGGGAACATGAACAAGTACTATTGGGAGCAACTGGTACAGGTAAAACTTTTACTATTGCTAATGTTATAAAAGAAGTAAATAAACCTACACTTGTACTTGCTCATAATAAAACTCTAGCAGGGCAACTTTATAGTGAATTAAAAGAATTATTCCCAAATAATCATGTTGAATACTTTGTATCATATTATGACTATTATCAACCTGAAGCATATGTACCATCAAGTGATACATATATAGAAAAAGATTCTTCAATAAATGATGAAATAGATGAGTTAAGACATAAAGCAACTAGTGCACTTATTAATTATAATGATGTTATTGTAGTTAGTAGTGTTTCTTGTATATATGGTATTGGAGAAAAAGAAGAATATGAAAAGAATATGTTTGTTCTTAATGTGGGAGATAAAATAAAGAGAAATGATATAATAACTAGATTGGTAGATATGACTTATGAAAGAAATGATTTAGATTTTCATAGGGGAACTTTTAGAGTTAGGGGAAGTCAAATAGACATAATTCCTATAAATGAAAAAGATTTAGGAATTAGAATAGAATTGTTTGGAGATGAAATAGAGTCCTTAGTAACATTTGATCCTTTAACTGGAGCAGTATCTGAAAGTAAAAAAACTATCATTATATCCCCTGCATCACATTTCGTAACTAGTCCTGAAAAAATGGCTGAAGCAATTAAAAGAATAAGAGAAGAATTAGCTGAAAGAATAGAGTATTTTCATGAATCAGGAAAGTATTTAGAAGAACAAAGAATAAAAGAAAGAACTAATTATGATTTAGAAATGCTTAGTGAAACAGGATTTTGTAATGGAGTTGAAAACTATTCTAGACATTTAGCACTCCGCAAAGCTGGAGAAACTCCTACATGTTTAATAGATTTCTTTCCTAAAGATTTTCTAATGGTTATAGATGAATCTCATGTAACTGTACCACAAATTAGGGGAATGTATAATGGAGATAGAATGCGTAAAACAACTTTAGTTGAATATGGTTTTAGACTTCCATCTGCTCTTGATAATAGACCACTTACTTTTAGTGAATTTGAAGATCATATTAATGATGTAATTTATGTTAGTGCGACACCTGGAGATTATGAATTAGAAAAGTCAAGTGTAGTAGCAGAACAGTTAATAAGACCAACATACCTGCTTGATCCAACAATAGAAGTAAGAACTACAATGGGACAAATAGATGATATTATTGGTGAGATAAATGATAGAATTAAAAAGAATGAAAGAGTACTTATAACAACTCTTACAATTAGAATGAGTGAAGAATTAACTAACTATTTAAAAGAAATGGGTATTAAAGTAGCATATTTACATAGTGAAATAAATACTCTTGATAGGCTTAAAATTATTCATGACCTGCGAGTAGGAGAATATGATGTAGTTGTAGGTATAAATCTATTAAGAGAAGGAATTGATATACCAGAAGTCAGTTTAATATGTATCTTAGATGCTGATAAACAAGGATTCTTAAGAAGTAGTAGGAGTCTTATTCAAACTATTGGTAGATGTGCTAGAAATAAAAATGGTAAAGTTTTAATGTATGCTGATACTATTAGTGAAGCAATGGATATTGCCATTAAGGAAACTAAGAGAAGAAGAGAAATTCAAGAAGAATATAATAGGATCCATAATGTTGAACCAAAAACTATTGAAAAGAAAATAAATGATGTTATTAGTAATAAAATGGATAAATTAGAAGATAAGAAGATGAGTAAGAAAGAGAAAGTACTATTAATACAAAATGTTGAAGAAGAAATGAAGAAAGCAGCAAGAGAGTTAGATTTTGAAAGAGCAATGGAACTTAGAAATATATTATTTGAAATGAAAGGAAGTAAATAATGAAAGTATTAATAACGGGTGCTAGTAGTGGAATTGGTAGAGATATGGCAAAATACTTAAGTAGTATGGGTCATGATTTAATACTAGTAGCAAGAAGAAAAAAATTGATGGATAAATTAAAAGAAGAACTTATTGGAAATATAGAAGTAATTGAGTGTGATTTGTCTATTCTAGAGAATGTTTATAAATTATATGAAAGTGTAAAAGATAAAAACATTGATGTTCTAATTAATAATGCAGGATTTGGTTTATTTGGAGATTTTTCTAAAACAGATTTAGATACTGAATTAAAGATGATTGATGTAAATATAAAAGCACCCCATATATTAACTAAATTATTTTTAAAAGATTTTATAAAAAAAGATAATGGTTATATCTTAAATGTTTGCAGTAGTGCAGGATTTATGGCTGGTCCAAGACTTAATACTTATTATGCTACGAAGAATTACTTAACTAAATTAACTATGGCTATCAATGAAGAGTTAAGGCAAAGTAAAAGTAATGTATATGTAGGTTGTCTTTGCCCAGGGCCTACTAGTACAGAATTTAATAAAGTGGCACATGGTACATTTAGTATTAAAGAAGCTAGTAGTGAGTATGTAGCTAAATATGGTATAGATAAAATGTTTAAAAAGAAAATGATAATTATACCAACATTAAGAATGAAATTAGGAATATTTATGTTAAGGCTTGCACCATATAGATTACAACTTGTATTTGCATATAATATTCAAAAAAGAAAGAGTAGGTAAATATGTTAGAAGTTAAAAATATTACTAAAGTATATAAGACAGATAGTTTTAAACAAACAGCTTTAAATAAAGTTAGTGTTTCTTTTCGTAAAAGTGAATTTGTTTCGGTACTAGGAGCAAGTGGTAGTGGTAAAACAACTCTTTTAAATATTATAGGTGGTTTAGATAAATATGATAGTGGAGACATTATTATAGATGGAATAAGTACTAAAAAGTATACGGATAGAGATTGGGATACTTATCGTAATCATCGTATTGGATTTGTATTTCAATCATATAATTTAATTCCTCATGGTACAGTGTTATCTAATGTTATACTTGCTTTAACTTTATCTGGAATAGATAAAAGTGATGCTAAAAAAAGAGCTATAGATGCCTTAGAAAAAGTAGGACTTAAAGATCATATATATAAAAAACCTACTGAATTATCTGGTGGACAAATGCAAAGAGTTGCTATCGCTCGTGCGCTTGTAAATGATCCAGATATAATTCTTGCAGATGAACCAACTGGAGCACTTGATAGTAATACAAGTATTCAAATAATGGATATTTTAAAAGAATTATCTAAAACTAAATTAGTTATAATGGTTACTCATAATCCTGAACTTGCTAAGAATTACTCAAGTAGAATTATTGAACTTAAGGATGGGGTAATTATAAGTGATAGCAATCCATATAAGAGTAAGAAAGAAAGTAAAAGCGAAGGTAATGTAAGAAAAACAAGTATGAGTTTTTTAACAGCAATGAGTCTTTCTTTAAATAATTTAATGACTAAAAAAGGAAGAACTTTCTTAACTAGTTTTGCTGGATCAATTGGAATCATTGGTATTGCTTTAATATTATCATTATCTAATGGTATTCATAAGTTTATAGAAAGGACTGAAGAAGAAACACTTACTAGTTATCCAATAGTTATTGAAAATAAAAGTGTAGATATATCTGGTATGGTTAGTGCAATTACAGGTAATAAGAATACATTAGAATATGATGATGATAAAATCCATTCTGTTAATATAATGGGAGATATGTTTACTAGTATGACTAATGAAGTTAAGAATAATGACTTAGTTGATTTTAAAAATTATATAGATAAAAATAATAGTATACTTGATTATGTTACAGATATAAAATATGGCTATAATACTAAATTAAATTTATATAAAGAAGATGGATTAAGAGTAAATCCAACTAAAGTATTAGATACTATAGGTATGAATACTGGTGGTATGTCTAATTTTTATAGTAGTTATATGTCTAATTATGATGTGTTCTTTGAACTTATTGATAATAAAAAGTTACTAGAAAGACAATATGATATTGTAAGTGGTAAATTGCCTGATGCGTATAATGAAATGGTCTTAATTGTAGATGAATTTAATACTATATCTGATTATACTTTGTATAGTTTAGGTATTCTAGATCAAGATGATTTAAAGAAAGAATTTAATAAACTTGCTAAAGGAGAAAAAGTAGAGTTTAAAGAAACAGAATATAACCCAAGTGACTTAATTGGACTTACATATAAAATCGTACTTAATAGTGATTACTATAAAAAAGAAGGTAATATCTGGGTTAATATGGAAAATGATGATAATTATTTAAAAGATATTATTAAGAAAAGTGAAGAAGTTAAAATAGTTGGTATAATTAAACCAAGTGATTCTTCTGTAGGTAGTAGTAGAGATTATGGTACAGTTGGGTATACTCATGAATTAGTAGAACATTTAGTTAATGAAAATAATAAACGTGATATCGTTAAAGAACAAATAAAGAATCCAAAAATAAATGTATTTACTGGAGTAGAATTTAGTGATAAGAAATTTGATATGAGTAGTATGTCTAATGAAGAAAAAATGTATTTAAGTACTTTAAAAGAAGATGAACTAGCTAAAGTATTAAAAACTATGCAAGATAACTATAATAGTACTTATGAAGATAACTTAATAACCTTAGGTATATCTAAATTAGAAGAACCTACAAGAATAGAGATATATCCTAAAGATTTTGATTCAAAAGAAAATATAGAAGAATACATAAATAAATATAATGAGAATAAGACTGAAGAAGAGAAAATATCTTATACGGATATAGTAGGCTTAATGATGTCTAGTATTACAACAATCGTAGATGTTATAACTGATATATTGATTGCTTTTGTTGCTATTAGTTTAGTTGTATCAAGTATAATGATTGCTATAATTACTTATATCTCTGTTATTGAAAGGACTAAAGAAATAGGTATATTAAGAGCGATAGGAGCTAGTAAGAAAGATATTTCAAGAGTGTTTAAAGCAGAGACAATTATTGAAGGATTTGCTGCTGGAGTAATGGGAATTATTGTAACTTTATTATTATGTATTCCAATTAATTTGATTGTAAAACATATTACAGATGTTCCAAATATAGCAGTAACTCCAATAGATGGTGCAATAATATTAATTATTATAAGTGTAGTTCTTACATTAATTGCAGGGTTAATACCAGCTAAAATTGCTAGTAAAAAGAATCCTGTAGAAGCTTTAAGAACTGAATAATTATGTAAATTTATGTATATAAACGCTTAGTTTACACAGAGTGATAATTTAAAATAATTATCACTTTTTCTTTATTTTTGGTGGATACTAATAAAGTATAAAAAATATCTTTAAATAATCTTGACATCTAGAAAAAAATTGGATACAATTAATACATAAATATAGTAGAAAGGAGGACAAATAATGGAAAAAAAGAATACAATGTTATTAACAGTTATTGCTGTTGCAACATTATTAGTTGCTGTTGTTGGTGCAACATTTGCATACTTTAGTGTTCAATCAAGTGCTGATGCTACTGGATCTACTGTTCAAGGTAAAGCTAGTGCTACAGGACAAATTACAGCTACTACTAAAACAACTAATCTTAATCTAGCATTAACTGGTGCTGATATGGATGAATCTAAAAAAGGTACAACATATTATGGTACTACAGCTGCTATAGTTGATGGTAAAGCTTATAACACTGCTGAAACTGAATATGATTTAGCAGAATTCTTAATTGCTAGTGGTGAAACTAACTACGATTGTACTTATAAGTATGTAGTTTCTGTTGATTTTGGTACATTTAATAGTGCAGCAATCACTGAAGCACAAAAGAGTGATATTAAAATCAAATTTACTGGTGCTGGATTAGCTGAAGCTACTGAATATACTATTGGACAATTAATGGCTGGAGAACAAACTTTAACTGGTACAGTTAATTTAGTTCCAACTGTAAAACAACAATTAAAAGTATCAACATCTTTTGCTAATACTGAAGTATTACAAAATGAATTAGCTGGTATAAGTTATACAATTAACATTAAACCTGCTACTGAAGGTGCATTTACATGTGTTGTAAAATAATAGTTAACTAGAATGATTATAGTGGATGTTCGTTTATAATCTGTTTATAAAAAATTCCATTATTTGAGGTAGTCCTCACATAAAAATAGCGTAAGCTATTTTTTTTGCCTATACAGTAATAAATTTTCTTAATATATTATTAATAGGGTGAAGGTATGATTAATTATTATATAAATGCATCTATTTATACCCAAGTTATTATTGCTAGTTTGATGACTTGGTTTATAACATCTTTAGGTGCATCAATAGTATTCTTTTTTAAAAAAGTTAATAAAAATATTCTTGATTCAATGCTTGGATTATCTGCAGGAGTAATGATCGCGGCATCTTTTTGGTCGCTTTTAAATCCGTCAATTGAAAAATCTAACGAACTAGGATTAAACGCATGGTTAGTTGCGTTAATAGGAATATTTATAGGTGTAGTTCTTATAAGTATTAGTGATTATTTATTTAATAAACTATTAAATAAGAAAAAAAGTTATAAAAATAGAGAAGGTATTAAGAGAAATTTTCTACTAATCTTATCAATAACTCTTCATAATATACCAGAAGGTCTTGCTATAGGAGTTGCTTTTGGTGGGATTGTAAGTGGAACTAATACTCTTCTATCGGCAGTTTTACTAGCTCTTGGTATAGGTATTCAAAATTTTCCAGAAGGATGTGCAGTTAGTTTACCTTTAAGAAGAGAAGGCCTAAGCAGAAGAAAATCTTTTCTAGTTGGATCTCTTTCTGGCATAGTTGAACCAATCTCTGCAATTATCGGTTGTTCTTTAGTAATACTTGTTGAAAATATCTTACCATATTGTCTTTCGTTTGCGGCAGGTGCAATGATCTATGTTGCGGTAAGTGAATTAATTCCAGAAAGTCAAAAAAATAAACATAAGAATTTAATCACTATGTTTACTATGTTAGGTTTCTCAATTATGATGATTCTAGATGTAGCACTAGGATAAAAAAAAGCAGTTATGCTGCTTTTTCCTAAATTGAAATTTGAACCGCACCACTAGGGTGCGGCTTTTTGATATAATAAAGGAGCCAATTCCCGGCAA
>CAKOMQ010000012.1 GCA_934096715.1 uncultured Bacilli bacterium | reverse complement strand
TTTGGGGTAAGGGGAAGTCTGCCCTTTTTTACTTAATTCTATAAAATAAATTTGTTTTTTGTTTTCAGACTACCTTTTCCCTTCTACTATACAAATATATTATATAAAAAATATAGATATTTTACAAGAAGAAAAAAAGAAAAAAGAAGAAAACTAACTATTTAAATCTTCTTCTTTATATAATTTCTTATAAATAGATGAGTTCTTAAGTAATTCTTTATGTGTACCACTTGCTACAAGTTTACCTTCATCTATTACATTAATATTATCAGCATTTATAATAGTAGATAATCTATGAGCTACTATTATTATAGTATGATCTTTAGTTAGATTATCTATAGTCTTCTTAATATATTCTTGACTCTCATTATCAAGAGCACTAGTTGCTTCATCAAATAAGATTATCTTAGTATTTAAAAGTAATGTTCTAGCTATAGCTAATCTTTGTTTTTGACCACCTGATAAGTTAATTCCCCCTTCTCCTATTACTGTATCATACTTATCAGGTAAAGACTCAATATACTCATCTATATAGGCTTTCTTACATACTTCTTTTATTTCTTTTAAAGTAACATTATTATTTATTAACTTAAAGTTATCTTTAATAGTCATATTAAATACATAAGGATTTTGTCTAATAATAGATATATTCTTTCTTAAACTATCTTCTGTTAAATCTTTAATATTAACATTATCTATAAGTATTTCTCCACTAGTTGAATCAAAATATCTAAGTAATAAATTAAATATAGTACTTTTACCATTACCACTTCTCCCAACAACAGCGTTCTTTATACCAGGTTTAATAACCATATCTAAATTATTTAATACATTATCTTTATCATCTTCATATCTAAAAGAAACATTCTTAAACTCTACTAAACCATTCTTAACTTTTAAATTAATATTACCAAACTCTTCATCTTTATATAATTTATTATTAATAATATCATCTATTCTAGATAAAGACACTACTACCTTATTATAATTAACACCAAATTCTCCAATAGACTCCACTACTGAATCTATTCTCCAAATATATGTTTCTAACATTAATAAAGTTGGATAATCTATAATACCTTTAGATACATAATAACCACATGTACCTAAAATAATAAATTGTAATAAGAAATATACTATATTATTACAAGCTTGATAATATACTTCATAATTTCTTATTTTAGAGTTTTCTTTAAATAAAGTATCTATATTATTATTAACATTCTTTTCTATTCTTTTTCTTATACCTAAAGCTTTTATTTCTCTTATACCACTTATATTTTCAGTAATATTTTTAACATACTTATCAGTTTCTTTCTTAACTACTTCTTGTGATTTCTTAATCTTAGGATAGTAATAATTAGCCATGAATCCCATAATAATACCAAATATTATTACTTCTAAGAATAACACTATTGATATATTAAATGTAATAACTAATATAACTACTAATATAATAGATTTACAAGTTAAATTAATAAGTCCTTGTAATAAAGACATTATCTTATCAGGATCTGTATACAATCTATTAGTTATTTCACCTACACCCATCTTCTCAAAAGCAATACAAGGAAGTTTATCTATCTTTTCATACATATCTTTACTAACTTTATTTACAAAAGATAATTCTAAATAGTTAGATAATCTATCTCTAGGTACTTTTAAAAGTCCCCAAGATACTAGATAAGTAGATTCCCAAATAGACAAATATATTAAGAAACCAGAAAAATCTTTATCTATAATAGATTTAAGAGCTAGTCCCCATAAAAACCCATCTATAATATTAGGTAAATATTGTAAAAATGTTAATATTAAATAAGTTATCAACTTTCCTTTATCATTCTTTAAATAATGAAATATTATTTTAAAAGGTTTATTCTTCTTTTTCATGTTGTCCTCCCTAACTAAAATATACTACTATATAATACATTATTTAGTATTAAAAGTCTATTTAGAAGATAAAAAAAACATACACTTAATTAGCATATGTCTCTTTTCTAAATTATTATAATATTATAGATGCTAGTGTTAGTACAATCATTGAAGCAAGCCCAATTATTAATACTATTTTACCAGCCCATTTAACCCAAGTACTATATTCTACTTTTGCAAGAGCTAAACCACCCATAATAGCACCACATGTTGGAGTAATTAAATTTACTAGTCCATTGGCTGCTACCATTGTCATAACTGTTACTTCATTACTATAATGTAAAGCGTTACTTAATCCACCTACAATTGGTGTAGATAAACTAGCTAAACCAGATGAAGATGGTACTAATACTGATAAGAATATATGTAATATAAAGTTAAGTGGTGTAAATAAGAATTCAGGGAAATTCTCAAGTGCATTAGCAGCATTAACAATAATATAGTTATCTAGATGTGTTGTTTGCATAAGTACACTTGCACCACGTGCTACAGCAATAATTAATACTACACTTAGTATATCTTGAGCACCTGCAATAAATGTATCCACTATTTCTTTTTCTTTAAGACCATTTATAATACCAATTATAATTGCCATTACAAAGAATAATGTTGCAGCATCATAGAAATACCATGCTCCAAATGGCTCACCTGTTAAGAAACTAGTCCAATTATTTTCTCCACTAAATACTTCTATTCCCAAATCAGCCCATGGAATAAACCCAATAATCATTATTAAAAATGTTAATAAGAATAATACTAAAGTGATTTTTTGTTTACCAGTTAATGCTGGATCAACATTTTTACTATCCTTTTCAACATAAGTTTTTTCCATATCTTTTTGTTCTTGAAGTGATAAGAAAGTAGATCCTTTATCCTTCTTTACTTTAGCAGCATAACTCATTACAAAGAAGACACTTATTGCATAAGCAACTAACCATAATATTACTCCTAAGAAGATAATAACACCTTGATTAACTTCTGCTCCTTCTGGTAATGCCGCTATAGCAGCACCTGTTGCAAATGGGTTTACAGTAGAACCTAAAACACCACTTCCTGCACCTAATAATACTGTTGCTGATGCAACAATCGTATCCATACCAGCTGCTACCATTGTAAACGATAGTAAGGCATAGAAACCAACTGTTTCTTCAAGCATTCCGTAAGTTGTACCACCTACAGAGAATATAAACATAAGAATAGGAATTAATAATAATTCACGACCCTTAAGTTTTTTTACTAAAACTTGGATACCTGTTTCAAGTGCACCAGTTTTAGCAATAATTGCTAGTAATCCACCAAGCACTAAGATAAATATACTAACATCAACAGCGTTTTCAAACCCTAATATAGGTGCCATTAGAATATCTGAAACTGAAGCTGCTACTACACCACTACCACCTACTATTTCTTCACCAACAAATTTTGCACTAGGTAATAAATGAGATATAATACCAAGTGCCACAATAATTAGTAAGATAATAGTAAATGCACTAATTCTAGTTTTTTTCTTAGCACTAGCTTTACTCTTAGCTTTTTTTTCTGCCACTTTTTTCTCCTCCTTCTTTGGCTATTTTTTTATTAAACTACCGCTTTTACCTTCAAGAGCATCTACAGCAGTTAATAACGAAGTAATAATTGCTTGTTTATTAGAGTTTTCAACAAACTCTTTACAAGCTTCTATCTTCGGAAGCATACTTCCTTTACCAAATTCTTCATTCTTAATATAATTATCTATCTCATCTACTTTAATTACATCTAATTCTTTTTGATCATCTTTATTATAATTAATATATACTTTATCTACACTAGTTAAAATCATTAGTATATCAGCATCCACATAACGAGCCAGTAAACTCGAAGTAAAATCCTTATCTATAACAGCAGATACCCCAATTAAATTATTATCTTCTTTTATAACAGGTATTCCACCACCACCAGCCGCTATAACAATAAAATCATTATCTATTAAAGTTTTAATAGAGTCAATTTCTATTATTTCTAATGGTTTAGGACTAGGAACAACTCTTCTATATCCCCTGCCAGAATCTTCTTTAAAGACATATCCATCTTTTTCAAAAATTTTATTAGCTTCTTCTTTATTATAGAACATCCCAACAGGTTTAGTTGGATTATTAAATGCTTCATCAAACTTATCTACTAATACTTCCGTAACAATTGTTGCTACAGACTTATTAATATTTCTTTTAACAAGTTCATTTTTAATAGCTTGTTCTAAATGATATCCTATATAACCTTGACTCATCGCACCACATTCACTAAAAGGCATACTAGGAGTACCAGCACCATTAACACTTGCATATTCTAATCCTAAGTTAATCATCCCTACTTGTGGTCCATTACCATGAGTTACTATTATTTCATTACCTTTTTCTACTAAATCAACTAAATTAATCGCAGTCTTCTTAACTAGTTCCAACTGTTCAGTTGGAGTTTTACCTAAAGCATTTCCACCTAACGCAATAACAATTTTCATATTAATTATCTTTCATAGTAGCATACATAATTGCTTTAATAGTATGCATTCTATTTTCAGCTTCTTCAAATACTTTAGATCTACTAGATAAGAATACATCATTTGTTACTTCCATACTATCTAGTCCATATTTTTCATAAATATCTTTACCTATTTCAGTTTTTAAATCATGAAATGAAGGTAAACAATGTAAGAAAATAGCATCTTCATGTGCAAGACTAAACATATTTTCATTAACTTGATAATCTTTTAATAATTCAATTCTTGATTTCCATATTTCTTCTGGTTCACCCATAGATACCCAAACATCAGTATAGATTATATCAGCATCTTTAGCGCCAACATTAACATCATTAGTCATTTTTATAGTTGAACCATTGTCAAAAGCAATAGATTTACATACTTCAATTAACTCTTCACTAGGGAATAATTCTCCCGGTGCACAGCAAGTAAAATTAATACCCATTTTACTACAAGCAACCATTAAAGAATTAGCAACATTATTTCTACCATCTCCCATAAAGGTTAAATTAAGACCTTTAAGATGTCCAAAATGTTCTTCTATAGTTAATAAATCTCCAATCATTTGGGTAGGATGAAATTCAGTAGTTAACCCATTCCATACTGGTACTCCAGCATAACGTGCTAATTCTTCTACTATTTCTTGATCATAACCACGATATTCAATACCGTCATACATTCTACCAAGCACTTTTGCAGTATCTTCAATAGATTCTTTCTTACCCATTTGACTAGCTTTAGGATCTAAATAAGTAACATGCATACCTAAATCATACCCAGCCACTTCAAAAGAACATCTAGTTCTCGTTGAAGTCTTTTCAAATAATAAGACAATATTTTTACCCTTTAAATATTCATGATTAATTCCATTTTTCTTTTTTTCTTTTAAATCCTTAGATAAATCTAATAAGTATCTAATTTCATCACTAGAATAATCTAATAATTTCAAAAAATTTCTACCACTTAAATTCATTGTTAAATATCCTCTCTATATAAAGGCATACTCATACATCTAGGACCACCTCTACCACGAGATAATTCACTTCCTTCAATCTCAAGCACCTTTATTCCTGCTCTTCTTAATACTTCATTAGTAACATTATTACGATCATACACTACTACTACACCTGGTGCAATACATAAAGTATTAGAACCATCATTCCATTGTTCTCTTTCACTTATAATCTTATCTCCAGCACCACAAGGAATTAATGTAACTGGCTTATTTAAATATCTTTCTAATATGTTTTGTAATGAATCTTTTATTTCTTTAACATTAATTTCATTATTTACTCCTTCAGTAATTTCAAATACTTGTAGAGTATCCATTATTCCTGGATGGAATGAGAACTTATCATAATCTATTTGAGTAAATACTGTATCTAAATGCATAAATGCACGACAATTAGGAATTGAGAATGCAAGTATAGTATTATATCGACAATTAATATCCTTAAATAAATTATGTGCTAAAGTCTCAATAGATTCAGCTTGAGTTCTTTGAGAAATACCAACTGCAAGTGTATGATCATTAAGTACTAATATATCTCCACCTTCAATATGATATGGCTCAGTTCTATTAAAATATTTAGGTGTATCTTTAAAATCAGGATGATAATTAAAGATATATTCAGCATATATTGATTCTCTATTTCTAGTAACAGAATACATTCTATTTAAACTAATACCACGACCTATACTAGCGAAATTGTCTCTAGTAAAATAAAGGTTAGGCATTGGATCTGCTAAAAACTTACCTTCTTCCTGAACAAAATCTACTAAAGAATGTTCAACATCTCTTTTCATAGAATATAATTCATTAAGTTTTATACCTTCCATAGTTTTTAATACTAAATCTAAGTTATCAGTATAACTAATTAAGTATTCATATACAACTTTTTTATATTTATAACTAGTTATTCCAGCTTCTTTAATAAATTGTCTTACAAACTTATCTTTAATCTCTGGACTTAAGTCTAATGTTTGTGCTACTAATTTTTCTAAGTAGTATACCTCAACACCATTTTCTTCTAAAGTACGAGCAAAATTATCATGTTCTTTTTGCGCTTTTTCTAAAAATGGTATATCATCAAACAATAATCTTTCTAATGAATCAGGTGTTAGATTCAAAAGTTCATTTCCTGGTCTATGTAATAATACTTTTTTTAGTGGACCAATTTCACTATATACATTAATTTTCATCTATATCCTCCTTATTCTATCTTCGACAAAAATAATTGTAACGATTTATTTTCTTTATCATTTTTTATTTCATCATAGGTTCCTATTTTTTTAACTTTACCATCTTCAATAAATACTATCTTAGGATCTAATTCTTTTATAAAATCCATTTCATGACTAACAATAACCATAGTCATACCTTTTTCTTTTAATTTCTTTAATATTAAGAAGAAATCACCTACCATTTCAGGATCTAAGGCACTAGTTGGTTCATCAAAAAGAAGTACCTCCGGATCCATCATAAGTGCTCTACTTATTGCGACTCTTTGTTTCTGTCCACCACTTAAACTATCTGGATAAACATCCATCTTATCTTTTAAATCAAAATCAGTTAAAATCTTTTTTGCTTTTTTACGAGCATCACTTTCTGTTAAATATTTTCTTTTAACAGGTACCAAACTTAGGTTTTCATAAACAGTTAAATGGGGAAATAAGTTAAAACTTTGAAACACCATTCCAACTTTTTCTCTTATCTTATTTATATTACTCTCATCTACCACTTCTCCTGCAAATATTATTTCCCCTTTATCGGGAATTATTAAATTATTTAAACATTTTAAAAGGGTTGTCTTCCCACTTCCCGAAGGTCCAATTAAAAGAACTATTTCATTCTTTTCTACACTTAGAGAAACATTTCTTAGTATAACTTTATCATCATATAATTTAAATAAATTCTTAGCTTCTAACACTTCAATTGCTCCTTTCAAATTTCTTTAATATCTTTGAAAGACCTGCAGTTAATATTAAATAAATAATTGCTGTTAATATTAATGGAAAGAAATAATTATATGTTCTACTAGCAATAATATCTCCCGCCTTAGTTAATTCAACTATACCAATATATCCTGCAACAGATGTTTCTTTTAAAAGAGTAATAAATTCATTACCTAAAGCCGGCATAACATTTTTTAAGGCTTGGGGAATAATTATTAATTTCATTGTTTCAGAATAAGTAAGTCCTAAAGCTCTACCAGCTTCCATTTGACCTTTATCAATACTCATAATACCTGCTCTTATTATTTCTGATACATAAGCAGCTGAATTAAGACCAAATGCCACTATACCAACAAGTACAACGTTAATATTAACACTAGCAAATATAACATAATAAATAATCATTAATTGTAGAAGTACTGGCGTACCCCTAATAACTGTAACATACATTTTAGCTAACCAGTTTAATACTTTCATTTTATTTGTATTATCATGATAAGTTCTAATTATTGCAATTATTAAACCTATTAAAGCTCCAATTAATACAGCACATACAGCCATAATAATTGTGTTACCTAAACCAGTTAAGATATATTTATAACGATCATCATATATTAAAGACTTATAAAATTGTTCACTAATACTTAATAACATCATTTACTATACTCGATAGTCCAACTATCTATTTTACCTTCTTCCATTAATTTTTCTAATACTTTATTAACTGTATCAAGTAGTTCATCATTTCCTTTCTTAACTACCATTCCATACTTATCTTCAAATAATTCTTTATCTAATATTTTTAAATTACTATTAGTTTTAATAATTTCATTAGCAGGTAAACTATCCATAACAATAGCATCTACCTTATTTGCTTTTAAATCTTCTACTAAACTTAAGTATTTCTTTTGTCTAGTGATACTCTTATCATTCATTTTTTCAGATAAATACATGTCAGCAGTAGTACCTAATTGTACTCCAACTTTCTTATTAAAAATGTCTTCAGGATTAGTTATAGTACTATCACCATTAACGATAACGACTTGTTTACTTAAAGCATATTCTATACTAAAATCAACTTCTTCTTTTCTTTCTTCAGTAATACTTATTCCAGCAGCACCTATATCGCTTTTACCTTTTTTAATTTCATTTATAATTGAATCAAAGGAAACATCCTTAACTACTAACTTCTTACCCATTTCATCAGCAATAGCTTTTCCAATTTCAATATCTACACCTACTATTTTATCATTATCATAAAATTCATAAGGTGCAAAACCAGCTTCAGTTGCAAGTATTAACTCATCATTATTCTTACAACCACACATTATTAAACATAAACCAACTACCCAAAAAAATTTTATATACTTCATATGACTCACCTACTATAACCATTATACTATCTAGTTTTATTTTCGGCAATATATTTTTTTAATTAATTAAATTGACAAATTACAACAATATTTTCATTTTGATTTACGTAATACGTAAATCGTATTTACATATAAGATTTAATCATGTATAATATTAATAACCAATTTGAAAGGAGAAATTAATGGAAATAACATATAAAACAGATAAATTATACAACCAATGTGAGAATCCAAGTTTCAATAAAGAATTGGTTAAATCCTATGGAATTGATGTAGCAAACAAACTACCTAGAAGAATACTAGAATTAAAAGCTTTTAACTCTCTTAATGATATTCCTACAACACTTCCATACAGAAGACATAAATTAAATGGAAAATTAAAAGATCATTTTGCAGTAAATATAAACAATCAATATCGTTTAATATTTAAGCCAAATGATTCTAATAATGTTGAAATTAATTTAAAAGAAATTAAAAAAATAAAAATTATGGAGGTATCAAAGCATTATGAATAAAGAATATATTATAGCTCCTGGTGAAACTTTACTAGAACTTCTTGAAACAAATTCAATGAGTCAATTGGATCTAGCAATGAAAACAGGTATAAATAAAAAGACAATTAATGAAATTATTAAAGGCAAAGCGCCTATAACAACATCTACTTCTTTAAAATTAGAATATGTTTTTAACATACCTGCAAGTTTTTGGAATAATTTAGAAAGCAATTATCGAGAATCAATAGAAAGAATGAAAGACACCGAATCTTTAAAAGAAGATATAAAATATTTAAAAGATATTCCATATACAGAAATGGCTAAAAGAAATTGGGATTATATTGAGAAGACTAAAAGTTCAATAGAAAAAGTAAAAAATTTACGTAAATTTTTTTCAGTTGCATCTCTTTCTTTTAACACAGAATTAAAAAAGAAAATTGCATTTAGAAAAAGTGATAATGATAAATTTTCTTATGAATCATTGTATTGCTGGTTAAGATATGGGGAAATACAAGCCAATAAAATTGACACTTCAAATTTTGATATTAACAAATTAAAGGGTTGTGCAAAAAAAGTTAGAAATTTAACAAGTAAACCTTTTATTGAACAACTAGATAAAATAAAAGAAATATTAAGTGAAGCAGGGGTGTCCTTGATATTTGAACCGCACCTACCACATACTTTTGTTAATGGTATATCATATAAAGCATCATACAATAAAGCAATTATAATGATCAGCGATCGCGGTAAAAAAGATGATATCTTATGGTTTACTTTATTTCATGAAATAGGTCATTTAATAAAACATAGTAAAAAAGAAATGTTTATAGATAGTGAAAATAGTAATAATAACAAAATAGAAATAGAAGCAAATGAATATGCAAAGAATATTTTAATTAACGAAGAAAACTATAAAAATTTTATTAATAATATAATCAATGAAAATTCAATTAAAAAATTTGCCATAAAAAATAACATTTCTCCAGGCATACTTGTAGGAAGATTACAAAATGATCATATTATTGGTTGGAATGATTTTAATCATTTAATTACAAGAATATAAAATCCATAACAGGATTTTTTTATTGCATTAAAAAAAGACGAATCAATCGTCTTATTTTATAATTTCTGATATTACACCAGCACCAACAGTACGTCCGCCTTCACGAATAGAGAACTTAGTACCATTTTCAAGAGCAACTGGAGCAATTAATTCAACTGTCATGTCGATGTTATCACCAGGCATAACCATTTCTACACCAGCAGGTAATTCAATAACACCTGTTACGTCAGTAGTTCTGAAGTAGAATTGTGGTCTGTAATTTGAGAAGAATGGAGTATGACGTCCGCCTTCTTCTTTAGAAAGTACATACACACTAGCTTTGAACTTAGTATGAGGTGTAACTGATCCTGGTTTAGCTAATACTTGTCCACGTTCAACTTGGTCACGACTAATACCACGAAGTAATACACCAGCATTATCTCCAGCTTGAGCGAAATCTAATGATTTACGGAACATTTCAATTCCTGTAACAACTGTTTTTTGAGTTGGTTTTAAACCTACGATTTCAACTTCGTCATTTAGTTTTAATATACCACGTTCAACACGTCCTGTAACAACTGTACCACGTCCAGAAATTGTGAATACATCTTCAACACTCATCAAGAATGGTTTATCAGTATCACGTACTGGAGCGTCGATATAATCATCAACAGCAGCAATTAAGTCACGAATACTCTTTTCAGCTTCAGGATCACCTTCAAGAGCTTTAAGTGCACTACCACGAATGATAGGACATTCAGCATCGTAACCATATTCTCCTAATAATTCTCTGATTTCCATTTCTACTAAATCTAGTAATTCTGGATCATCAACTTGGTCACATTTATTCATGTAAACAACAATTTTAGGAACACCAACTTGTCTAGATAATAAGATATGTTCTCTAGTTTGTGGCATTGGTCCATCAGCTGCAGAAACAACTAAGATAGCACCATCCATTTGAGCTGCACCAGTGATCATGTTTTTAACATAGTCAGCATGTCCTGGACAGTCAACGTGAGCATAGTGACGTTTGTCAGTTTCATACTCAACGTGTGCAGTATTAATTGTAATACCTCTTTCCCTTTCTTCTGGAGCTTTATCGATATCAGCATAATCTACAAAGTGTCCAAAGTATTTTGTAATAGCAGCAGTTAATGTAGTTTTACCATGGTCAACGTGTCCAATAGTACCTATATTAACGTGTTCTTTTGAACGGTCAAATTTTTCTCTTGCCATTTAATTTTCCTCCTTTTCCTTACTATTATATTTTATCTAATGCTTGAAAAAATTTCAAGTATTATTCTTAATTAATGCTGTTTTTCTTAATAATTTCGTCAGCAATATTTCTTGGAACTTCTTCATAATGATCAAGTGTCATTGTAAATGTTCCACGTCCTTGTGAATTTGAACGTAATGTTGTAGCATAACCAAACATTTCAGCTAAAGGTACCATAGCATTGATAGATAGGGCATTTCCTCTAGATTCATTTCCAAGTGGTTTACCACGACGAGAAGTTAAATCTCCCATAACATTACCCATGTATTCTTCAGGAACAACTACTTCTACTTTCATAATTGGTTCAAGTAGAACTGGTTTACATTTCTTTAACGCTTCTTTTAAAGCCATACTAGCAGCAATTTTAAATGCCATTTCAGATGAGTCAACATCATGGTATGATCCATCAAATAATGTAGCTTTAACATCAACCATTGGATAACCAGCAAGAACTCCACCAGCCATAGCTTCTTGTAGTCCTTTATCAGTAACTGGTATATATTCACGTGGAACTACACCACCAACGATAGCGTCAACGAATTCATATCCTTTTTCAGGATTTGGTTCGAATTTAACCCAAACATGTCCATATTGTCCACGTCCACCTGATTGTTTAATATACTTACCTTCACATTCAGCAGCTTGAGTAAGTGTTTCACGGTAAGCAACTTGAGGTTTACCTTTATTACATTCAACGTTAAATTCTCTTCTCATACGATCAATAATAATATCTAAGTGAAGTTCTCCCATACCAGATAATACTGTTTGACCAGTTTCAACATCTGTTTTAACTCTTAAAGTTGGATCTTCTTCAACAAGTTTTTGAATAGCAATAGCCATCTTATCTTGATCGTTTTTACTTTTAGGTTCAATAGCAATATCAATAACTGGTGCTGGGAATTCCATACCTTTCATGATACAACTATTCTTTTCATCACATAATGTATCTGCTGTAGTAGTATTTTTTAAACCAACAGCTGCAGCAATTTCTCCTGCATATACTTCTGAGATTTCTTTTCTTTGATTGGCATGCATTTGTAAAATACGTCCAATTCTTTCTTTTTCTCCTTTAGTTGAGTTTAAAACATATGATCCACTCTTAAGTACACCAGAATAAACTCTGAAGAATGATAGACGTCCAACATATGGATCTGTCATTATTTTAAATGCTAATGCTGTAAATGGTTCATTATCACTTGGATGTCTTAAAACATCATTTCCTTTAGCATCAACACATTCAATAGCTTCAACATCTGTAGGAGCTGGTAAATAATCAATAACAGCATCTAATAATGCTCTTGTACCTTTATCACCTAAAGCATCACTACAAAGTACTGGGAAGAATCCAACAGATAATGTTGCTTTTCTAATAGATGCTTTTAATTCTGATTCAGTAATTTCCTTACCATCTAAATAATTCATCATTAATTCTTCATCAAAATCAGAAACCGCTTCAATAAGTTTTAATCTATATTCTTCTGCTTTATCTTTCATATCAGCAGGGATTTCAATCTCTTCTACATTTTGATTTTCAGTACCATCATATTTATAAGCTTTCATACCTACCAAATCAATATAACCAGTATACTCTGATTCAGCACCGATAGGAAGCATAATTGGTGCAGCATTAGCACCTAATCTACTTTTAATAGTATCTAATGAATAATAGAAATCAGCTCCTAATTTTTCCATTTTATTAGCACAAATCATTCTTGGAACTTTATATTCATTAGCTTGTCTCCAAACTGTTTCAGTTTGTGGCTCAACACCAGCTTGAGCATCTATAAGTGCAATAGCACCATCAAGTACTCTTAAACTTCTTTGAACTTCAATAGTAAAGTCTACGTGACCTGGAGTATCTATAATATTTAATCTATATCCATTCCAGTGACAAGTAGTAGCGGCAGAAGTAATTGTAATACCTCTTTCCTTTTCTTGTTCCATCCAGTCCATTTGTGATTCACCTTCATGTGTTTCACCAATTTTATGAGTAATTCCTGTTAAGAATAAAATTCTTTCAGTTGTTGTTGTTTTACCAGCATCGATGTGAGCCATGATACCGATATTTCTTATATTTTCAATTTTAACATCTCTTGCCATAATTATCTAATTCCATCTATAATGAGCAAACGCTTTATTTGCTTCTGCCATTTTATGAGTATCTTCACGTTTTTTAACTGAAGCTCCTGTACCATTAGATGCATCAATTATTTCATTTGCTAAATTAATGGCCATACCCTTTCCATTTCTTAGTCTTGCATAATTAACTAACCAACGAAGTGCTAGAGTTTGAGCTCTTTCATCATTAACTTCGATTGGAACTTGGTAATTTGATCCACCAACACGACGAGATTTAACTTCTAATGCCGGTTTAATATTTTCTAATGCTTTTTCATAAACTTCCATAGCTGGTTTACCAGTTTGTTTTTCAATCATTTCAAAAGCATCATAAATTATTTTTTGTGAAACGCCTTTTTTACCATCAAGCATAATAGCGTTAACTAATTTAGTAACAACTTTTGAATTGTACACTGGATCTGGTAAAACGTCTCTTTTAACTGCTCTTCTTTTACGCATTTTATTTCCTCCTTCTAATATTTAAAATTATTTTTTAGTTCCGTATTTACTTCTACCTTGTTTACGGTTTTCAACACCATGAGTATCTAGAGTACCACGAATAATGTGATATCTAACACCGATTAAGTCTTTAACACGTCCACCACGAATTAATACAACACTGTGTTCTTGTAAGTTGTGTCCTTCTCCAGGTATGTAAGCATCTATTTCTTTACCATTAGATAATCTTACACGTGCATACTTACGTAACGCTGAGTTTGGTTTCTTAGGTGTTCTTGTTCCAACACGAGTACATACTCCTCTTTTTTGTGGATTACTTTGACTTGTTTGTTTTCTTTCTAATGTATTATATCCAACACCTAATACTGGACTATTACTTTTCTTAGTTTTCTTCTTACGATTTTTATTAACTAATTGATTTATTGTAGGCATACTACTTACCATCCTTTCCATATACACACATCCAGGTGTATCAATTTTTTATTTAAATTAAGTTCTAAACCAGTTAGAACCTAACAAAAACGCAAATATAATATATCATTTTAATATATGAAATGTCAAGCATTTTCATACTTAATTTTTAAATTTTAATACCCCTTAGTTACATAGTCATCACAACTAATGTAACCATCGTATGTTAACTCTCCAAAACTTTCTTTGATAATTACATATCCACCACAAAGATTATTGTTTTTATCAACAAGTTTATCAACATAACCTTCCTTCTTTAAAGTCCCATAACTCACTTTATATTCTCCGTCTATATTTAAGTCATAATCATTTTTATATCTAATTGCAGCACTTTCTAATTTAGTTTCTAACTCAAAATATTGATTATTCTCAAGTGTATTTGTTCCACCAAAAGACTTATAAAGTTGTGCAATAAAATAAAGGGATATAAAAAGAGCTATTAACAAGCCACATGATAAAAGAACCATTGCTCTTAGTCCCCAACCTTTATTATCTAAATGCATATTAACCAAAACTCCTATTCATTTACATTTTTTTCTTCTAAAAATATAGTTCCAAATTCCTTCCCTTGCACAGAATCTCTATTATAAGTAATAGTTTTATATCCTAGTCCAGTATTTATTTCAACATCACCATCTTGATATACATGAATATCAGTGTTTTTAGTTTGAATAAGCATAGGTAAATCATGTTGATATCTATTATACTCAACAAAAAGAAGTATAGCATAACTAGCCGCAACTACTACTATAACTATTTTCACTATTAAAGAAACAATTCCCTTTTTCATTCTTTTCACCAATACAATTATAAAATATAATCATAAAAAAAGCAACCCAAGGGGTTACTTCTAAGAAATTAAGCTAATTCTACTTCAGCACCAGCTTCAGTTAATTGATCAGCTATACTTTTAGCTTCATCAGCAGGAATATTTTCTTTAATATTTCCACCATTGTCAGCTAAACCTTTAGCTTCAACTAGTCCTAAGCCTGTAATTTCTTTAATGATTTTAATAACTGCAATTTTGTTTCCACCAGCTGATTTTAATACAACTGTTTTAGTTTTTGATCCTTCATCTTCTTGAGCTACTGGAGCAGCTGCTACAGCAACAGCACTTGGATCAACACCAAATTCTTCTTTCATTGCATCAACTAATTCTTTAACTTCAAGAATAGTCATTTCTTTTAATGAATTAATAAATTCGTCTCTTGTTAATTTTGCCATATTATCCTTCCTTTCCTTCTAATTCTTCGGCATACATATTTAGCCCGATAGCTAAATCTTTAACATATTGAATCATTCCGCCTGCTAACATAGTAAGTAATCCTTCACGAGATGGAATATTTGCATATTCTTTGATAACATCTAAACTAGCAACATCGCCACTTATAATACCAACACGAATATCTAACTTATCATGTTTTTTAGCATATTCAGATATAACTTTAATTGGTTCTAATAAACTTTTACCAAATAAAATAGCATTTGGACCTTCTAAGAAGTCATCCATATTAACATTAAGTTCATCTAAAGCTCTTTTAAGTAAAGTATTTTTATATACTTTAACTTTAGAATCAACTTCTTTTAATTGGTTACGAAGTTCACTAATTTCCGAAACAGTTAATCCTTGATATTGAAATAGAATAACAGATTCACTATTCTTAATATTATCAACTATCTCATTTACTACGATTTTTTTCTCATTAAGAATCTTCTCGCTTGCCATAATTCCTCCTTATATATTAAGAAAAGCTTCCGACAAGGAAGCTTAAAGTTATATTAAGTTTAAGTCTCCCTCGGTAGGATTTTTAAAATTTCTTCCCTACTGTCTTCGGTCTTTTTCTTTTCTCTAAAATATTATATTACTATAATTACTAAAAGTCAAAAGAATTTTTATCAACTTTAATTCCAGGACCCATAGTAGTAGATATAGTTATTTTTTCAATAAATACACCTTTAACTGCTTGTGGTTTAGCTTTATTGATAGTTTTAACTACATAATCTAAATTTTCAAGTAGTTTATTTTCATCAAATGATACCTTACCAATAACAGTATGAATATTTCCATAAGTATCATTTCTATAAGAAACCATACCTTTTTTAATATCTGCTACTACATCAGCAATTTTCATAGTAACTGTATTAGTTTTAGGGTTAGGCATTAATCCTTTAGGCCCTAAAATATTACCAATCTTACCTACTTCTGGCATCATGTCTGGTGTTGCTACCATAACATCAAAATCAAACCAATTTTCTTCCTTAATTTTATTAAGTAATTCAACACCACCTACAAAATCAGCTCCAGCTTTTTTAGCTTCTTCTTGCATTGCTTCTTTAGCTATTACTAGAACTTTTTTACTTTTACCAGTTCCATTTGGCATAGTAAGTGATCCACGTAATTGTTGATCTGATTTTTTTGCATCAATATTAAGCTTAATAGAAATATCTACAGTACTATCAAAGCTAGTTGTAGCTGTTTCTTTAGCAAGCTTAATTGCTTCTTCTTTAGAATATAGTTTATCACTATCAATTTTCTTTGAAGCTTCCACATATTTTTTACTACGTAATTTCATTTTATCCTCCTAACTGTGGTTTATTAGCGGTTCTTTATTATAATTATTTATTATTTAATTTTTATTCTTCTTCTTTATCTTCTTCGCCTATTACAGGTACTTCAACACTTTCATTTGCTGCATTAGCTGCAGATTCTTCAAGAGCTTCAAGTTCAGCTTCACGTTTTAAAGCTTCTTTTTCTTCTACTTGAGCTTCTTTTTGTTGTTCAGCAAGTTCTTCATCATTTAAACCTTTAACAGCAATACCCATATTTCTTGCTGTACCTTCAATAATATTCATAGCTTCTTCAACAGTATAAGCATTTAAATCAGGTAATTTAGTTTCTGCTATTTGACGAAGTTCTTCTTTAGTAATAGTTGCAACGATTTGATTAGCTCCCTTAGGACTTCCCTTTTGAATCTTAGCTACTTTCTTTAGTAAGAATCCAGCTGGTGGAGTTTTAAGAACGAAATCAAATGTTCTATCATCATAAATAGAAATTTCACAAGGTACAACATCACCCATCTTATCACGAGTTGCGTCATTAAATTTTGTACAGAACTCTTGTAAGTTAATTCCAGCAGGACCTAATACAGTACCAACTGGTGGTGCTGGTGTTGCTTTTCCAGCTTCAATTTCTAATTTTATTCTTTTTACGACTTCTTTTGCCACGAAAACACCTCCTATAAATATTTCGTGTTAGTGGTATAAGGCATTCCGCTTTTCCCTCCCACATAACATGCAATACAAATTGCACTTATGATAATACCATAATTTTTTTCGATTTTCAAGCACTTTACCCTATAAATTATATGTAAAAGACTTAAAAATATATTGGCAATTTTCATTCTTTATGTTATTATTTTTATAGTTAAGGATATGATAACATATGGCAAAGAAAAAAAAGTTTTTTAATACAAAAGTTAAAAGTAAAAGAAAACAAATGACTAAATGGATAATTATTGGTAGTATTTCTCTAGTAATAGTAATATTATCTATAATACTTTTTATTATTAGTAAAAGAAATACTCCTACTAATGATAAACTGCTAGTTAAAAAAGAAGTATCAATTGAAATAAACGAAACAATGACAGATGAAATGTTATTTACATCTAAAAATCCTGACCTTAAAGATGTAAATATAATTTATCCAGATAACTTTAGTACATCTAATTTAGGAAACTACGAAGTTACTATTAAAATAGGTGATAAAGAATATACTAGCAAAGTCAAGGTTATTGATTCAACTGCGCCAGTATTAAAAGTTAAACCTTTAGTACTTACTAAATTCGATTTCTATACTCCAAATAATTTTGTTGAAAGTTGTACGGATAACAGTGGCAAAGAGTGCATCGTTGAATTCTATACAGGCGTTAATCAAAATGGAGAAGAAGTAAACTATGGTAATTACATGAAAAATGGTAAATACGATATTAAAATAGTTGCTAAAGATGAAGCTGGTAATGAAACAGTTAAATCAACTACATTAACTATTGGTGGTGGCACTCCAGAAGTAACTGAAACATGTGAATACGGAGATAGCACATATGACCCAAACAATTACATTTTAGCGTCAATTGTTGCATCAAATAATTGTGCCTTAAATCCTAACAAATATGATGATGACGCAGTTAAAAAGAATGCTAACAAAATACTAGCTACTGAAACTCAAAGAATAAAAAAAGACTTAGCAAAACTAAATCTAGATGGCTCACTAGCTCTTAATAGAACTATAAATATAGTTTTAAATAATGCCCAAACTGGTCTAGTTGGATACGAGATTATCTTTACTGTAACAGTATCAAACAACGGTAAAAGTGACACAGTTGCTGAATTCAAAATAGATAGTGATAATAAAAGAGTATTTGTTATAAACAAATACGACTTATCTAACTAAATATTTTTTACTAAAGTTTCTTACAAGTATAACAAATATACTTAAAGCAACTACTGTATATAATATTAAGAATCCTAAATTCCATATTAATTCTAATGTGGAATTTTTTGTTAGTATTTCTAAATAATTAAAACCTATATCTCTTACTAAATCAAACGGAAACTTAACTAAGATAATTATAATAAACATATATAATATATCAATTACCATTTTTTTAGTATCATTCTTTTTATTTTTAAAGGCACTATTTAAATTAACAAACGACTCAGTAACATTACTAACAAAATTTTTGTTTAACTTACTAGAATCTATTCCCCTTTTATTATAAATCTTCTTAGCTAATTCTCTAGGACTTCCTAAAGATTCTACTACTTGTTTTTCACTCTTGTTAGAAAAATACTTATCATAACATTCTATTTCTTTATTTAATTCTTCTTTCGTTAAATAATATAATTCTCTTCTTAACTTATTTAAATATTCTTGTTTATTCATATTTATCCTTCCTATTCTACATTAAAATAATAACACAGTATTAAAAAATTAGCAAAATATATTTACTAACTATAAATCTAAACTATTTTTATTTAACAAAAATTCAATTATACCAATAACTAATATTCCTTCTTCTGTATACCAGCTTTTTAGGTTATCCTTAACGATTATAATCTTTTTAAAATTATCAACAAATTGAACTTCGTCCAATAAAATATAATGCATCTTTTTATCTTTAACAAAAAATTTAATATATTAAGTAAACTTATCAGGATCTCTATATTTCTTATTTTCAAATTTATCAAACACAAGTTTAACAATATGTTCTTCTTTTACACCTTCACTTAATAAATAATATTTACCACATCTTCTAATACCAGTAATAACTTTTATACTTCCATTTTCCTTAGTACAAATTATTAAATAAACATCTCTTTTAATTTTTTTCATATTTTTCTCCGTTGAAGATTTTTGCCACTTTTACCACTTTTCTTCAATGAGATAAGTCAAAAAAAAGAATAGATTTATTATTATCTATTCTCTATTATAAACAATTATTTCTTTCTAGATGCTACTACTAAACCTGCAATACCACCAATTAATACTACAAATATACCAACAATAATAATTGTGTCTTTAGTACTAGATTCACTTTCACTACCAGATACAACCGCATCAGTAAGTACAGTAAATTCTGAATTTTGATCATATTTAACTGAATCAGTTAATTTATTTTCTTCTAGTAAGTTCGCAACTACATCAACATAATCAGCATTTTGATATTGTTCAATTATAGTATTTAATAATTCTTTACCAATGCTTTCTTCATCAAATCCTGTAGCGTGATACTTATCACCAATAACTATATATGGAATTGAACCAATTTCGTCGCCAAAATGATCTCCAACTTTTTGCCATAAATCTGAATTACTTTGATTATTTACTTCATAACCAATTAACTTAAAATATTTTCCATAAGTTTCTTGATTACTTTCAAAAAATTCTAAAGCCTTATGACAATATCTACATGATTCACTTCTAAATATATATACATTAATTGGATCATGTGTAGCTTCTGGTAATTTAGTCTTAGTATCTTTAGCAGCACTAACAGTCATTACTCCAAAAAACATAGTAACAATCATAACCAATGTTAAAAAATACTTTTTCATTTCTACCTCCTAGGTATATTATACAATATATTTAAGCATTTTCAAACATTATTTAGCCAAAGTCTTATATATTTTAACTATTCTAACTATTATATCCTTATCATCTAATTTAACATTATTTGTAGCAATTAAAGTTGCCAATCCATTTGAATATAACCATACATGCATAAATAAATCCTTAGCATCTTCAAATGAATAACCATGCTTATTAACTAAATTTATAATAGCGCCTTGATTCCATTTTTCATTCAAAACATCATCTATATTAGTCCAACTAAGATTATTAGATAAAAATAAACTTATAAATAAATTTTTATACTTCTTAGCAAATTCAACATACGCTACACATAAAGTTACTAATGCATTTTTATTATCTACCCTACTAGTTATAAATTCATCGTATTGTTTATATATTTCTTTATAAACATCACTCTTTATCTCTTCCATACCATCATACATTCTATATAAAGGTTTAGTAGATATACCTAATTCCTTAGCTAAACTTCTAGCATTAATCTTATCCCAGCCATACTTATTTACCATTACTACAGCTTTCTTAATAACTGTCTCTTTACTTACTTCGCTTACTTTCATATTAACACCCCTAATACATGGTAACTTATGTTACTATTATAAAAGAAAAAAAAGATAAAATCAATAGTTTTTATAATTAATCTTATCTTTTATATATCCATTAACATTATCTAAGTTAACATTCTCTAGACACTTGATCATATTAGCATCAAAGAACTTATTATCTTTTCTTAACTTATTAATAAATCCTTTTAAATAAATTCTTTTAGATTTATCTTTATTAAAACCACAAATATAATTTTTAATTTCTATATTATTATAATTAATCCATCTAATTATAGAATCTTCTCTAATTAAATACATCGGTCTTATTAATTCCATACCTTCATAGTTATCACTTTTAAGTATTGGTCTCATAGTTTCAAAATTACCATTATAGAACATATTTAAAAAAGTAGTTTCAATAACATCATCTAAATGATGTCCAAGGGCAATCTTATTACAACCTAACTTTTTAGCATAGTCATATAAATAACCACGACGCATTTTAGCACATATATAGCAATTATTCTTATGATTAACTTTATTAACTACTTCAAATATATTTGTATCATAGACGTTTAACTCAATTCCAAATTCACAAGTCAACTCTTTTATCCATTCAATATAATCTTCATTATATCCAGGATTAACCATAATAAATTCTAAACCAAAATCAAACTTACCATGTCTTTTTAATTCATTTAATAAAAGAGCAAGAAGAAGTGAATCTTTACCACCGCTAATACAAACTGCTATTTTATCATTTTCTTTTATCAAGTCATACTTATTAACTGCATCGATAAACTTCTTCCAAATATCTTTTCTATAAGTCTTAATAATGCTTCTTTCAACATTTGTCATTATTCTAATATTTCAAGTCCATTCTCTTTTATATAACTAATAAATTTATTTTTAAATTGTTTTAAATCTTTCTCTTCAAGTGTCTTATCTAAAGAACCAATAACAAAATTAAAAGTGTACTTAGTTTTATCTTCTAATTTATAAATATCCACTAATTTATATTCTAATATATATTTATTATCAAAAGATTTAACTACCTTATCAATATCTTCAAATAACTTATTATTGTCTGCAACCACTGTATAATCTAAACTTACTGTAGGATATTTACTAATTTTCTTGACTTCTTCTAAATCTTTGTTAATAACTAAGAACTTATCAACATCAATCTCTAAAGTAACACAAGTTTTCTTTTTACCTATATTACATTTACTAACATTTAATTCTCCAAGAACTTCGTTGTCACAAATAATTTCTTTACTAAATTCACTTCTATTGTAGTTTTCACATGTATTATCCTTTAGTTCTATATCTTTATTCTTAAAATGTTTAAATAATTCAACAGCCATTTTCTTTACTCTATTATACATACTCTCAAGATTATCTTGTTCTCCTGCAAGTATAACACTTAAATGCGTTCTATTTTGCTCATTAATACAAACAGTACCTATCTCAAATATACCAATATTACTAAAATTCTTTAAATTAAATTTAACCATTGGTAATAAAGATAGTGATAAGTCATCTCTTAATATATTATTATCAGTTTTATTCTTAATCTTTAAATTATTTTTAACAATACAATTACTACGTAAGAATTCATTATCATACCAAAGATATGAATGTACTTCATTTAAAGAATATCTATCACATAAGAATTTCTTAATTTCAAACATATTAGTAAAATCAAATTCATGTTCAGTAAATGTAACATCTATTTTAAGTGGTTTTGGTGTAAAGTTTTCATACCCATACATTCTTGCTATTTCTTCAATTAAATCTACTGCTAAACTAATATCTTTAGTAGCCCTATAAGATGGAACTCTTACTACAAACTTATCACTTTCACAAGTAACTTTAAACTCTAAACTTTCTAGTATTTCTATAACTTTCTCATCACTTATATCTTCATCAATATAAATATTTAATAATTTCTTTGGTAACTCTACTACCTTTTCTTCATATTCATAATTTTTTACATCAGTTAAATTACTAGCAATTTCTATTCCATTATCAACATTATTTAATAAATATAAGTATCTCTTTATAGCAATATCTGTAAGCTCAGGATCTAAAGATTTTTCATATCTACTAGATGCATCAGTACGAAGCCCTAATTTAGTAGCACTCTTTCTAACACATGTAGCATCAAAGTTAGCACTTTCTAAAACAACACTAGTAGTATCATCAACGATTTCAGAATCAAGTCCACCCATGATACCTGCTACTGCTACATATTCATTATTATCTTTAATCATTAATGTGTTTTCGTCTAATTCTCTACATACACCATCTAGTGTAGTAAATTTATCTCCTTTTTTAGCAGTATCAACTACAATATTATTTATCTTACGAGCATCAAATGCATGCATAGGTTCTCCAAGTTCAACCATCAAAATATTAGTTAAATCTACTAAAAGTGATATACTTCTAAGTCCAATATAATGTAAGAATATTTGATCTTCTAAACTAACACTTTTTTTAGTAATATTATCTATTTTGATAGCACTATATCTTTTACATAATTCTTTATTTAATACTTTTATGCTTAAATCTTCTTTATTATTTTCTACTTCCATTAAATCAAGTGGTAATAGTTCATGTTTAGTAATAGCGGCTATTTCTCTAGCAATACCATAATGTCCCCATAAATCAGGTCTATTAGTTAAAGATTTATTATCAATTTCTACAATAATATCATTAATAGGTAAATACTCATGAATATCTTTGCCTACTGGAGCATCTTCACTAAGTTCAATAATACCATCATGATTATCTCCAATCCCCAATTCTCTTACACTACAACACATACCGTTTGAAAGTATTCCACGTAAAGGTTTAGCACTTATTTCCATACCGTTTATGTGTCCACCTACTTTAATATAAGCAGTTTTAAGACCAACTCTTACGTTATTAGCGCCACATACTACTTGTATATTTTCATTTTCTCCACAGTCTACTTGTAATATATGCATATGGTCACTATTAGGATGTTCAATACATTCTTTAATTTCAGCAATAACAACATTATCAAAAGAATTACCAACAACATCTACACTTTCTACTTCAGCAGTTCTAATAGTAAATAAATCCCATATTTTTAGCCAATCTATTGATTCACTTTCTTTAATATATTTTTTTAATCTATTACATGATAATTTCATTTGTAACCTCCTATTTAAATTCCTTTAAGAATCTTAAATCACCACTATTAAGTATTCTAATATCATCTATTTTATATTTCATCATTGCAAGTCTTGTAAGCCCTAAACCAAATGCAAATGCTGTATATTTATTTTTATCTATACCACCAGCATCCAATACATTTGGATGAGTCATCCCACAAGGACATAATTCTAACCAACCTGTTCCTTTACATGTAGGACATCCTTTACCACCACAGATTAAACAACTACAATCAAGTTCAAATCCTGGTTCTACAAACGGAAAGAATCCTGGTCTTAATCTAACATCTACACTAGTTTTAAATACACTTTCAAGCATTCCTTTCATAACATAGATAACATTATTAATTGAAATATTTTCATCAATAACCATTCCTTCTATTTGAAAGAAAGTATTTTCATGACAAGCATCTAAATCTTCATTTCTAAAACATCTTCCTGGTGTACAAATTTTAAGTGGCGCGCCATACTTTTGCATACTTCTAACTTCACTAGGAGATGTGTGTGTTCTAAGCAAGTCTCCGTTTTCAAGCCAATAAGTATCTTGCATATCACGTGCCGGGTGTGTATTAGGAATATTAAGACCATCAAAATTAAAGTATTCCGTTTCAATTTCAGGGCTGGTTACAATTGTAAACCCAAGCCTTTTTAAAATATCAGTAACTTCCTTGGCAACTATACTTATTGGATGCATTGATCCAAGGCTTTCATAATCAGGAAGTGTAGTATCAAACATAATATCAAAAGCATTACTTACTTCATCAAATTTATTACTAAATATAAGCTCTAAATTAACCTTTGTTTCATTAAGTAATCTACCATACATCTTCTTGTCTTCAATACTCATATTTTTAAGTTCACTTAATAATCCCATAAGTTCACTATTTTTGCCTAAGTATTTAGATTTTAAATTTAATAATTGAGCTTCCTTTTTTACTTCTTTTAATTCTCTTTCCACATTTTCAAGAATATTTTTTATTTTTTCTTCCATTTCAAATCCTCCTCGTAAAAAATAAAAAATTCATAAAGTTAAGGACGAGTCTTTACCCGCGGTACCACCTTAATTTATGAATATTCATACACTTTAATTCTTAATGCGAATTACACATTTAATACTCCCTAACTGAATTTCAAATGATTATTTATCTAAAGATACTTTCAGCTATGTATCTTTTCTCTATTAAGAACATAATCACTCTACTTAATTTAGTTCAACATATTAATAATTGCTTGCTTTTACTTCAAAATATGATTGTGGATGATTACATACTGGACAAACAGCAGGAGCTTTCTTACCAATTACTACATGTCCACAATTACGACAAATCCAGATAGCATCTTCATCTTTACTAAATACTAATCCTTCTTCAATATTTTTTATTAATTTTCTATATCTTTCTTCATGTTCTTTTTCTATCTTACCAACTAACTCAAATTTAGCTGCGATAGTATTAAAACCTTCTTCTCTAGCAACACGTGCAAACTCATCATACATATCTGTCCATTCATAGTTTTCACCATCTGCTGCATCATTAAGATTTTCTAATGTACTAGGAACATCTCCACCATGTAATTCTTTAAACCACATTTTAGCATGTTCTTTTTCATTATTAGCTGTTTCTTCGAATATAGCCGCTATTTGCTCATATCCATCTTTTCTAGCCTTACTTGCATAATATGTATATTTATTTCTAGCTTGACTTTCACCAGCAAAAGCCGCCATTAAATTTTTTTCAGTTCTAGAACCTTTTAATTCCATTAAAATCACTTCCTTTAGAATTATTATATATTTCTTTTACTCAAAAGTAAACCCTTTTTTCTTTTCTATAAGATTAAAAAGGACTAACAAAATTGTTAATCACTTTTATCATCAAAGAAATTATAAAAACTACTATTATTAGACTTTCTATAAAACTGATTATTATTATTTTGATAATTTGAATTATTATTATTATTTTTCTTTTTCTTATTCCTATGCTTATTTTCATTATTATCATTATTATAGAAATTATTTTTCTCTTTTTCTTCTGCTTCAATATTTATATTAGATTTATCTTCTTCTCTATTATTTACATCTTCTTGTTCTATATCATTACTATAATCATACTCTATAGTCGCAGATTCATCTTCATTATGACTATCAATATCAGTATCAAAAATATCTTTATCAATAGATAATTTATCGTCAGTAGCTTCTTTTTCATCTGTATAAAAAATCTTATTATCTTCTTCTCTAATTTCTTTTGTCTCCGGTACTTCTTCACTTTCACGCTCAGTATCATCATCTACGATTACCAAATCAGTTTTAGGAGAAACCATTGGTAATTGCTTTTCATAATTTTTATCTTCTCTTTCATCTCTATGGGTAATAAATTCATTCTTTTCGTTTTCTTCTTCATCTATAAGATTATTTCTCTTGATTAAATTACCTATTACCATAGTATTATCTATATTATCAGTGGTTTCTTCATCTTTTTTATTTCTACTCATCTTAAATAATTTTAATAAATCTTTAATGATAATATAAAGTGCAGGTATTACAATTATTAATAGCCATCCAAACTTACTAGCTAAGAAAAATTGAATTTTACCAAGTCCCGGTACAACTGCACTTACTTTACCAATAACGTTTGAGTATGTAGCACAGCTAGGATCTTCAGTAGTATTATTGTCTCCCCTAGTAACATAGCAAGTACTCCCATCATCCATTTCTCTAACACCAATTACTCTATGAGTTACAGTTTTACCATTTGATATATCACTAGTAGATGTAAAAGTAATAACATCATTCACTTTTACATCTTTAGGATCATTTACTTTTGTATTTATAATAACATCATATACTTTAATTGTAGGTTCCATACTACCAGATACTATAGTATACACTGAAAAGAAAGGCTCATATTTATCACCTTTTGTAACATATAATCTACTTGATGCAAAATAGTAAATTAATAATGCCCCAATAATTGATAGCAACACAAAAATAGTCCAACTTATTATAGTTGAAATATATTTAAAAAAAATTAAATAATTTGTTTTAGAACTATTTTTCATAAATCATCTTACCTTAATATGAATATTCAACATTAAAATCAGCTTCATAATTCATTTCATTTATTAATTCATTATTTATACCACTATATGTAGTTTCACATCTCCAATATAATCTGTTATTCTTTCCTGGCTTACCAGTTATTTCGTAGTTAGTTGCAACACTTAAAGTTGACTTAAGTCCTGTTACATCATACTTGTTACCCATAGTAGGCATAAGAGTGCCACTAGTGGTACTTATAACATTATTAATATATGTCCAAGTTTCTTTATCAGTACTATAAGCAAATCTTACATATACCCTCGGAGCAGTTTCATCATCACTACTAACAAAATCATTATTATAAATTCTATATCTAACATTATAATTATACATTATTTTAGATTTACTATCTTTGTCTACATTTAAATCTAAATAAGATTCATTAGTTACAGTAGCTTCAGTATTCAAAGTATTTATAATACTATTTTCATTATACTTAGATACCTTACTGTTATTATTTATAATCAATGTTGAATCTTTAGAATTAATTCTAGTCTCACTATTATTCATAAACAAATTCTTTTTTTCTATATAACTATTAATTTGAATAAAAGAACAAACACATACTATCAAAAATATAATTACATATAAAATAACCCATTTATTATAGTTAGTGCTTTTTTTCAAAGCTACTTTTTCTATTTCTTTATCTTCTTCTTCAACAAAAATTTTTAATCTATCTATTTCACACGTTTCATTAATTTGTTTTATTTTTTTATTTTTATCTTTCTGCATAAAGATACCCTCTCTATTCTTACCATGAGTATAACATAAAACTCATTAGTAAATCAATACCATGGCTCTAAAATAAATGCATATTTTAGTCGAAAAAGAATATATTATATTATAAAAGTAATGTTTGACAAACCACTCAATATAGGATAGAATAATATTGTATTTGGAGCCGTAGCCAAGTGGTAAGGCAATGGTCTGCAACACCTTGATCACCGGTTCAAATCCGGTCGGCTCCTCCAGTGACGAATCTGTTCGAACTTTTCGAACATTTACGATAGATATCATCTCATATTGAGATGATTTTTTTTGTTTGTTAAAAAGTCATCCTTAAAAGAGAATGGTGTTTGTAGTGATTATGATTATTACACAAGGGTTAGAAATAGAAAGTAATCTTAAACAACGAATAGAATTTATATGTGAGTTTTGTCATATCAAACCTACTATTATTAATGGTAGTATTAGAAAAAATGATAAAACTAATTTATCTTACATAGAGCCACATAGAGTTATTGTTAAAGATACTACTTTTCTAGCATTTAATTATTCTACTGATATTTATGTTGGTAGTCTAAATAAAAAAATTCAACTTGTAGAACTTAAAGATTATATTAAGAATTTACTAAATGCCTGCTATTTCGGGTTAGAAATTGACAAACATTATTTTTTTTGATATTATTTAATCGTGAGCACTGGAAATGACTAAAGTCATCCAGTCTTTTTTTGTATAATTATTATAAGTAAAAAAAAATACTTACTAGTCTATACTAAATAAGTATTCTTTATTTCTAATTGTAATAGATAATTCTTTTTTATTGCTATTAACAAAGCTATTACTTACTTCAAACACAAATGTATTTTTAAGTTTACTTGGAGTAACATTAACAAGTGGTAAATATTTATATTCATTATCTAAATTTTGATATCTAATCTTACCAAATGTTGCTAAGAAAGTAGGAAAAGAATTACTAGTATTCATATATGGAGAATTCTTATCAATTTTATAATCAGCTTTAACTATAAGTAACGTCTTATCACTATTACTACTAGTTACATAGTCTTTAAATTGTCTACAGTCTTCAGTACTTAAACAAACTTGATAATCATATTCATATCTACTATCTATATTAAATGAAGTGAATTTAATACTACTATCTAACATATTACTATCAGCAAAACTAACATTATTATTTATTTTATATGTTCCTACAATACTCTTATTATCTATAAGTACTGGATTAATTTTAACATAATTAAATGTATCAATTGGACCATCTTTAGTAGTAATGCTTCCTTTATATAAACTAAGTTTATAAGAACTCTTTATATCCTTTTTATTAATCTTATATATAAGTGTATATACTCCCTTAGTATTTCTTTTTATATTTTTACCATATAAAGGTACCCCATAATCAATAAAATAACTAGCTCGATCATTTTGAGGATATAAATAATCATTACCTACCATTAATTTAAAGTTATCAGACTTAAAATCTACTTGAGCACTACCACTATTTTCAATATATGTTTGTAATACTAAATAGAAGTAGTCATCTATTTTATCACCCTTATAATCTATATTAGTAACAATACTATCCTTAATATTTATATTAAGACCATCATAATAAAATAAACTACCTTCTTTATAATTAGAATCATAGTCTTTAGTAACACTTGTTATTATCATATAACCTGTTAATAATACAAGTGAAGTACATATTGCAATAACTATATATTTATTTTCTTTAACATAGTATTTAAATTCTCTTATAAATCTTCTTACTACTCTTACTAATTTATAACCTTCATAATTAAAAGTAATTTCTACTTCTTCACTATCTTCTTCTTCTAATTTTAAATCTTTTAATTCTTTTTCAAAATCAAACTTCTTAACATTAAAGCCTAAAGCTCTTACAAAAGATACTATTATAAGTGGTGCCATAGGCATCAAAGCCATTAGAGATATATCACGATATATTCTAGCAACTCTAGCTTCAATTAAAGTTTCTTCCATACCACCAAGAATATTTCTTGCTATAAATAAAAGAATAAACAACACTATAAAATAAAATGTTCCAAATTCATAATATCTACTTGGCTTCTTTTTATTTTTAAATAAAGACGCTATCAAAAGATATATTACAATAATAAATAGTACTACTATAAATAAAATAAAAGGAATATAAGTAGTTCCAAATCCACCTGTAGCACTTACAGTATATTTATTTTTTATATAGTCATCTAAAAAACTATAAATACCAAACCATTTATAAGTAATAAAAATAAGTAATAATGTGATAACTACATGTACTAACTTAAAATGTTTAATTAAAAATCCATAGGGTTTCTTAAATATCATAAATATATCCTCCTATAATAGGATTATATAATAAAATAAATAAAAAAACTAGTTCATAGTTTTCTTATTTACTAAAAGTTGTCCATCTAACAAATATATAGTTTTATTATTCTTAAGGAGTGTATCTTTATCAACTTTAAAAGTATTACTAACAGTATCTAATGTATCTCCACTTGCTGTAATATAATAAGAATAACCACTTTTAGGTATTAATATTTGTTGATCAGGATAAATATAATCATTTTGATTTATACCATTAATACTAGAAAGCAACTCTGGATTAATATTATATCTTCTAGCTATGCCATACAAAGTATCTCCAGATACAACTGTGTAATAATTAAAATATTCTTTATTTTCTTTTGGTACAACTAATTCCATACCTTCTCTTAATTCATCAGAATATAAATTATTTATATCTTTAATAATACTTGGCATAGTTTCAAACTTACTTGCTATTTTAGCAAGCGTATCATCATATTTAACAACATATCTATCAAACATCTTATCACCTATAATAAGATATGTTATTTCCTATTTATTGTTAAAAATATATACCTGATTATCCCTATTAAAATTCCATTCAAAATTTTCAAGTAGTTTTATTTCTCCATCATACATATTATATACATAAAGTATTCCCTTACTTATATAACTCACATCATAATCAGATATACTAACTACTTTCTCAATTTCTTTATCACTAACTTTAATTTTAATATTATTGTTTTTCTTATAAAGAGTATTATTCTCTACTACAAAAGAATTATTTACATTCATAAAAGATAAATTCTTCTTTATAATATCTTCTATAGTAGTCACTATTATCTTATTATCTCTTACTATAACAGGATCATCTAATTCTTCTAATTTTCTTTTCTTAATATTAATTAAATATTCTTTTTCTTCTTTATTATCTATAAAGTATAAATTATTCTTATATTCTCCTAAGTATCTAATATCCTTAGATATATCAGTACCTACTTTAAGTTTATAAGTTTTAGAATTAATTCCATTTATAAATATAAATTCACTAATATAATAATTATCAATAATAGGAACAATTAAATAATCATTAGTCTTATATAAATTATCTAAACTATACTCATTATTAGTATCAAGTTTAATACTTTTGTTATTATCTCCAATAAATAAGAATCCATTATAATTATACACTAAGTAATTCTTATCATATAAATTATATATTTTAACTTTTTTATATTCACCATACTTAGTATTATTTTTCTTAAACTTATATTTTAAATTATTATCAACTAAGTTCAAACTTAGATATCCATCTTTATAACATATTGGATAAAAATCTATATAATTACTTTTAGGTAATATACAAGTATTATCATTATTTTCAATAACATCAATTTTATTTATTAAGTGCCTTTTACTAACATAATCTTCATTAAATAAGTAAGAGTATTCTATTTTATTAATAATTATTTTAAATAAATAGAAACTATTCTTTTTATTATACTCTTCCACTACTTTGTACTTATTTACATTATAACTAGATTTATAATTCTTTGGCTTACTAATAATATATACAAATAGCCAAAAAACTCCTAGTATAATTAAAAAAACAACAAATGCTTTTTTATTAAGAGTTATCTTCTTTATACTTTTTCTTTTCATCCATCATAAATTCAGAAATAGTAGTTTCTATTTCTTCTAGTCCATCCTTACTAACATTAGATAATGTAATTACTTCTTTTACTGTATCAATAGTAATTGTTCCCCATATTAAACCTTTATAGATAGCAGTGTCATTATATAAATCAGGAGTTATACCATACATAAAACTACCCCATAATAATCTTTTTTTACCCACTATAATTCTTTTATTGGTTAAAGCAAAAACACAAGTATTAAAAATATCATAAAATTTATCGTTTTTTTGAGCTGCAAAAGCAAATGTAACAACTTCACCAGGATTTAAATAATCATCTACTACTTTAGCATGTTTCTTAATTCTCCATGCAATACTTCCTGGATGTTTTTTTTCAAACTGTCTTACTAGTTCATAAGTACTCATATCAATCACCTACCTATATTTTATAATAATTTACTATACTATGCAATTATTAAATTCTCTCTCGACGCATATTCACCATATCATCAATTTCTTTACTTGCTTTTTCTTTATCATAAGGTAAAACATATTCTTCTACTTCATTATTCCTATTAACTAGATAGCACCAATCTTCTCCTACTGCATAAAATATATAATCATTCTTTATAAATGGAGTTAAAGACTTAATATCATTAGATAAATAATAGTATAAAGCCTTAATTATATTAACTTCTTCTTCACTTGGATCAAAGTTTATTTCTTTTCTTCTCTTTTCATAACATAAATCATACTTTTGATAAAAATCAAGTGGATGTCTATTATTCTTATGGCCAATTAAATAGACACTGTTAGAAAGATCAGCATGTGGAAATAAATTAACAAATCTAGTATCAGTTATATCTATACCTGTTTTATATTCATCAGTAACACATATTTTCGGAGTAAATATATAATCTATATTATCATCTTTTTTATTTATTTCTTCCATCATTTTCTTCGCAATAAATTCAACGAAAACCAAACTATTTTCATCAAGAAGTCTTGGAATAATTAAAAGTACATTTCCCCTTCTTATAGCTAAGAATCTCCTATCAAATTCATGAGTATTCTTATTTCTTACAATAATAACATCCCCGCTAATTCCAGTTAAAGCTTCTAAATATTCATCCCTACCTGCCGTATTTAATAAATCAACACAACTTTCTTCATAATAAACTCCAATATTCAGTCTCTCTTGAGTAGCATAGTCACCAGATTCAACAATATAATCACTCATTTCATAATAAACGGGTGGTACAGCACATTTATTTTTTTCAAGCATTCTTAAATATACATCAAAATAATCATCTAAATATAGATTATCTATATGACTTACTACTTTTTCGGTAAGTATTAATTTCTTAACATCATTTATATGATTAAACGTTTTAGCATAACTAAGAACTTGACTAAACTTAAGAAAGTTCATCTTTTCTTTATCTATTCCACAGTAACCAAATATTTTATCAGCATTAACAAGTATACTTTTAAAATTATTTAAATCAAAATCATCTAAAATATTTAAATACAACAAGAAATGACTAAATATAGAATAATTTTCATTCTCTAGTATTAAATTTATATCAGTTATATTAAGTTTAACTAATAGTGAACTAATATTAGTAACATATTGAGAATAATCTACTACTTTAAAATTATTTATATTAAACCCTAATGTTTCTTTGGAATGCTTAATAATATTCATGTATTCCATTTCATCAATATCTATTTGATTAACAAAATTAATTTTTACTTGTTCAAATTTATTTACAATAATTTTAATAGCATCTTTATCAGTAATATTTAATTCATTTATTAAGTATTCTTCACTAATAAAACCACTTTTATAAAATTCATCTACTAATAAATCAAATAAAGTTTCTGATACAATAACATTGCATTTTTTTAACTTCTTATTATTATATAAATCATTCTTTACTTCATTTAAAAGATTATCAAATTCTTCCCTATTAGAATTAAATAAATAAAATTTTTTAGCTTTAATAAATTGTTTAATATATTCTAACTTCAAACTATTAAGTATTAACGCATATTTTTTATCAGTTAAATTTAATTTTGATTTTATAGACATATTAATATTTAATTTTAAATATTTTAAATAACTATTACGATGTTCATTCAATATAGATGTCAAGAGTGGTTTAACTAGATCAAGCGTAATTTCTTCTCTGTATTCTTGATAATATATATCAAGTTCATTAATTAAGTCTTCGGTATGTTTATTAATTGAATTCCAATTACCTAGATTAATAAAATTTCTAATAGTAATTTTAAATCTTTGATAATCTTTACTATTCTTAAAAGCTTCTTTTAAATCAGTATATAATTCAATTATATTATTGTACTTAAATGTCCCTTTGGTATCTCTGTAACATTTAAATATAATTGATTCACTAATTTTATTTAATTCATCAAAAAATTCTTCTTCTTGATCCATATTACTTTCATCAAAATGTACAAATATCTTACTAAATATTTCTTTAAGTTTTTCTGAATCAGTATTACTATAAAAAATACTATTAAAGAAAGGAAGTTTAAAAACATCATCTATCTTTCCTTCTTTTATAAGTTCACTAACTATTAAGATTTTCTCAGACTCTTTTAAATCACTTGAATATAATTTTAAATTTGGAAGCAAATCCATAATCATTTTATCTTTACAAAGGCTTGGATTATTATAAAGATCCTCGCTTGTTAATGTAATCTTACTTAATGCCATTTCAACTACTCTACTCATTAATTCGCATTTTTTAAGCTTTATAAGTTCTGGATAATAAGAAACGAAATAATTCATAAGTGGTTTAGAATAAGCAAGTTCTTCATTATACATAATGTCTTCTTCAGTTAATTTAAAACCCCTTTTAACAGCATCTCTAACGACATTATTACTAATTAAATAATTAGGAAAAATTTTAAGAACATTTACATTTAACCTAAAAACTCTAAGTAAAAAAGCATCATACTGAGAATTAATGTTTTGATATTTTGTACCTACCGCTATTATATAATCAATATTATTTTTATTAAAAGCAACATCACTAAAAAGTTTATGTTTTAAAGGATCTCTTTTTAAATAATAATAAAGAACTCTAGCACTATTATATAACTCCTTATGATTTTCAATAACCTTATCAGGTACATCTATATCAAGACCAACTAATAAATAAAAATCTTCACTAGAAATATTATCACTAGTATTTGTGATATATTCTAAAATAGTTTCTTTATTTTCATTTAATATCTTCTTATTCATACTATCAATTATAACATTAATTGAAACCATAGTCCATAAATCATAAAAAATATTAAATAGATTTAAAGATTTTTTTAAATAAAATTTACGCAAAACTAAAGACTTTTCGTAAAAAATTATGATACAATTATATGTAGAATTGAAAGATAGATAGTTTGTAAGTGAGGTAGTAGTATATGATTATAAAAAAAAGGCATAAAAGAAGATTAACGAAATTTGGTAAATTATTCTTTCTGGGAATTTTTGCTTTGACAGTATCAATTTTGAGTTTAACTTTTATTAATCATCAAAGAGATTTTTATGAAAAAGAGCAAAATAAAAATTATACAGTTGAAATAAATTATCCAAATGTCAAATCAAAACAACTTTTAGCATATTCTGATGACTATATAAAAAATAAAAAAAAGGAATTTAAAGAAGAAATATCTACGGTAGATGTCTTAAATGGTTCAAAATATGAATTTAAAGCAAATTATAAAATAAATGATAATAATAATATACTAGGATTACATTTAAATATCAGTGAATATACTGGCGGAGCTCACCATATTAGATATGATAAATCATATTACTATAATAAAATGAGTGATGAAATAGTATCTCTTAAGGATTTTTTAGAAAAAGACATAAGTCTAGAAAAACTCGCTAATCTTTCTTATTATTATGTTATGAAATATAGTGATGATAATAATTTAAATTTTGATAAAGAATGGGTTAAAGAAGGATTATCTTCTAATTTGAATAATTTTGAACATTTTAATTTCATAGATGATGGTTTAGAATTTATCTTTCCACCTTATCAAATTGCATATTA
>CAKOMQ010000011.1 GCA_934096715.1 uncultured Bacilli bacterium | reverse complement strand
GGACGGGATAACCGCTGAAAGCATCTAAGCGGGAAGCCTCCTCCAAGATGAATTTTCCCATTCTTCGTGAAGTAAGAATCCTTAAAGACTATGAGGTTGATAGGCTAGAGGTGGAAGCGTAGTGATACGTTGAGCTGACTAGTACTAATAATTCGAGGATTTAACTTATTTAATTAAGTAATTTATATGAGTAAAGCATTATCTTGTTTTTAAAGGACAAAATCCTTAATTGGTGACGATAGCTTAGTGGACACACCTCTTCCCATCCCGAACAGAGTAGTTAAGCACTAAAACGCCGACGATAGTGTATGCGAAAATAGGAAGTTGCCAATTTTTTTTTTGCAATAAATTATAGATAAACACTTGTATATCAGGTGATTTTTATTTTATAATAAAATAGGTGATATGAATGAAATTTAAATACAAATCTTGCAGAGTAGAAGACACATTTACACTTGCTGAGAATATTGAATCAGAAAAATTTAACAATATGTTAATATGTTTAAATGGAGACTTAGGAAGTGGAAAGACTGTTTTTGTCAAAGGATTTGCTAATTCTCTAGGAGTAAGTGAGAATATAACTAGCCCAACATTTAATATTATTAAAGAATATTATAGTGGTGAAATGCCATTATTTCATATGGATGTGTATCGACTTGATGATAATTCTGAAATCGGTATTGAAGATTATTTTAAAAAAGACGGTGTAACTATTATAGAATGGTCTGAATTAATTAGTGATCGTTTACCTAATGAAAGGCTTGATATTACTATTGAAATTATTGATGAAAATACTCGTTTATTTATTTTAGAGCCATTTGGATTTTCATACGAAGACTTATGTAATGCGGTGTTATAATGAATATACTTTTTATTGATTCTCACGATTTTATTCATATAGCATTATTTAATGAAAGTAAATTATTAAACGAAGAATATGTTTACAATTTAAAAGATAATAGTACAGTTTTAATGGATACTATTATAAAGGTTATTGGAAATAATATAATAGATTTAATAGTGGTTGTTAATGGTCCTGGATCATTTACGGGAGTCAGGTTAGGTGTAACTATCGCTAAAACACTTGCGTATACTAAAAAGATTCCTATTAAAGTAATTTCATATTTAGAGTTAATGAAAGTTATGGCGAGTGCACCTACATGCACAGTAGCGTTTCCAGATAGTAAAGGTTTCTTTGTAGCACAATATAAAAATAATTCTTTAGTTGAAAATTATAAATATTTATCTAATTCAGAATTTGAAGTATTAAAAGAAGAAACACATGTTACCACTAGTATTAAATTTAACTATAAATTGTTAATTTCTTATATTGATACTCTTACAGAAGTAAATCCACATGTTGTTAATCCAATATATATAAAGAAGATTGATGCATTAAAATGATCAGTAAAGCAACTAACAATGAATTATCAGCAATAAATAAATTAGGTTTAGTTCTTTATGATAATTTTATAAATATTTATGATGTTGAAAACTATATTTTAAACGATTGTTATCAAGTTTTAACTTACAAGGATGAAACTACTAAAGGTTTCTTAATTGCTTATAATAATATAGATTACATAGAATTATTAGTTATTGTTGTTGACCCTAATTACCGAAGACTGAATATCGGATTTAAATTAATGAATTATTTAATTGATAATAGCGATAAAGATATTCTTCTAGAAGTAGCGTCAACAAATGATAGTGCAATCAGATTATATGAAAAGTGTGGTTTCAAAAAAATTGGAATAAGAGAGAAATATTATAAGAATTCAGATGATGCTTATATAATGAAGTTGGTGAAAAATGAAAAATGATATATATATTTTAGCAATTGAATCTTCATGTGATGAGACAAGTATTGCTATTGTTAAAAATGGGTGTGAAGTTGTGGCAATGAGTACAAATACGCAAATATCTATCCATGAAAATTATGGTGGAGTTGTGCCTGAAATTGCATCCCGAATGCACTGTGAATCAATAACTCTTGTTTTAGAAGATATGCTAAGTAAAACTGATATGAAAATTGAAGATGTTGATGCAATCGCAGTAACATACGCTCCTGGATTATTAGGTTCTTTATTGGTAGGAATAGAATTTGCTAAAACTTTATCTTATGTTTATAATAAACCTTTAATAAAGGTAAATCATTTAATTGGACATATTTATGCAAATAATTTGGAAAAGAAATTAGAATTTCCATTACTTGCTTTAATAGTAAGTGGTGGTCATACTGAACTTGTTAAAATGACAGGAGATTATAAATTCGAATTACTTGGAGAAACATTAGATGACGCGATCGGAGAAGCATATGATAAAGTAGCTAGAGTATTAGGCCTTAAATATCCAGGTGGACCAAATGTAGAAAAACTTGCTCTTGCAGGAGAATCAACATATAAAATGAATAAACTACTAAATGACGATTCATATAATTTCAGTTATAGTGGTCTAAAAAGTAGTGTTATAAATATAAATCATAATGAAACAGCAAAGGGAAATATTATTAATAAAGCAAATCTAGCCAGATCATTTCAAGATGCCGCTATTGAGGAATTATATCGTAAATGTGAACTCGCAATAAAAAACACTGGTATTAATAGACTTTTAATTGCTGGTGGCGTATCTGCTAATTCTTATTTAAGAAGTGAACTTAATAAATTAGTAACAAAATATAATGGTGAATTATTATATCCTAGAATGATTTATTGTACAGATAATGCTGCAATGATTGGGGCTGCTGCTTATCCATTATATATTAATAACGATTTTTGCGATTATAGTCTCAATGGAAAATCTAATATTGATATTTGTTAAAATAGTCTTTAGTGTTTGCCAAAGGCTTTTTTTTTTAGTACAATATACATGGTGATTAAAATGCTTATATATGGAAAAAACGTCTTACATGAAACTGATTCAAAGAAAGTAAGAAGAGCTTTTATTTCAAACAATAACTATATAGAATATTTAAGAAATAATAATATCAAATATGAAATTGTTGATAGAAGTCGTTTAGATAATATGGTAGATGGAAGACATCAAGGTATAGTATTAGATGTATATGATTACGAGTATTTTAAACTATCTGATATTGATTCTGATTTTGTTGTCCTTCTTGACCATATAGAAGATCCCCATAATCTAGGAGCAATTATTAGAACTTGTGAATGTGCTGGAATTACTAATATAATTATTCCTAAAGATAGGGCATGTTTAGTAAATGACATTGTTATGAAATCTAGTGCAGGGGCATTAAATAATGTTAAAATAATTATGGTAAGTAACTTAAACAATGCATTAAATGATTTAAAAAAGCAAAACTACTTTATTTACAGTGCTGACATGGATGGTACAGATTATAGATACCTTAATTATGATGGTAAAAAAGTATTAGTAATTGGTAATGAAGGTAACGGTATAAGTAAAATTATTAAAGAAAATAGTGACTTTATAGTATCTATACCTATGTATGGAAAAATAAACAGTTTAAACGCCAGTGTTTCAGCAGCTATACTTATATATGGGATGAAAAGATGACATTAATAAGAACTGATTTAAAAGATATAAATGATTATGAACTAATTGAGCTTTATAATCAAAGTAATGAAGAAGCAAAAGACTTTTTATATGCAAAATATAGTTACATAATAGATGTTTTAATTAATAAATATAGTAAAATATATTACAAATTAAAGATAGACAGACAAGAACTATATTCAACAGCGTTACTAGGTTTTACAGATGGATTAAATAATTATCGTGATGACAAAGAATCTTCACTTCCCACATTTATATCTACATGTATTGAAAGAAAACTATATACATTAGTAAGAAAGCATTTAACTGAAAAACACAAGATGGAAGTTGGTAGTGTATCATTAGAAGATAATTATGGCACAGCAGACAAACCATTGTTAGAAACAATAAGTGATGATGGAAAAAATGACCCATTATTAAACTTAAGTGATGAAGAAGAATATAATGAACTTGAAAATAGAATTGAATGTTTATTATCTCAAAGAGAACTAGAAGTATATTCTTATTTAATTAAAGGATACAACTACAAGGAAATAGCGGATGTTTTAAATATACCTAGTAAATCTGTAGATAATACGATTCAAAGGATAAAAGTTAAAATAAAAAATATTATAGAAGAATAAAGTAGGGGTAATATGAATTACTATAATTATGATAATGAAGAAGTTTTAGATTTAGTTAATACAAACAAGGGTGGTCTAACCAGAGAAGAAGTAAACAATAGATTAGAAAAATATGGTTTTAATGAAATAATTAGTGGAAAGAAGAAATCCAAATTAAGAATGTTTTTAGAAGAATTTAAAGACCTATTATTAATAATTCTTCTCATTTCAGGGATATTTTCAATAATTATTTCTTATTTAAATAATGAATCATACTTAGATGGAATAATTATAATACTTATTGTAATTTTAAATTGTTTTGTTGAGTTTATTCAAGAACTAAAAGCAAGTAATGCCGTTGACGAATTAAAAAAAATTCAAGTTACAAATGTATTAGTAAAAAGAAATAATAGAGTAGAAGAAATAAATTCTAAATACTTAGTAGTAGGCGATATAATTCTTTTGGAAGCCGGAGATATTGTTCCTAGTGATGCTCGTATTTTGGAATCAACTATGTTAAAAGTTAATGAATCATGTTTAACAGGTGAATCAATAGATATCTCGAAAAATAACAAAAAGATAGATAGAGAACTTCCTTTAGCGTCTAGAAGTAACATGATTTATTCTGGTACAAACATAACTTATGGTAAATGTACTGCTGTAGTAACAGAAACAGGAATGAATACCGAACTGGGACATATAGCTAAAGAACTTAATACTATAGAAAAAAATAAATCCCCATTAGAAATTAAACTGGCAGATATTAGTAAAGTGTTATCATATATAATTTTAATCATAGTATTTTTAATATTTACAATTGGTTTAATTAAAGGTCTAGATTTACAAGAATTATTAATGTTATCTATATCTTTAGCAGTTGCAGCTGTTCCTGAAGGATTACCAACAGTTATTACAATAATTTTATCACTAGGTGTTATTAGTCTTTCTAAAAAGAAAGCTATAATCAAGAAAATCAAAGCAGTAGAGACCCTAGGATGCACAGAAATTATATGTACTGATAAAACAGGAACCATAACTCAAAACAAAATGAATGTTGAAAAAGTGTATTTTAATAACAATTTATATACTAATAAAGCATTAATTGATAAAAAATATTTAGAATATGTAATTTTAAATAATGATGTTAATATATGTAATGGAGAATACATAGGAGATCAAACAGAAATAGCTATTCTAGAATACTCTAAGAATAAGAAAATAAATATAGTTAAAACTCAAAATAAATATCCACGTATAAATGAGATACCTTTTGATTCAAGCAGAAAAATGATGACAACAATTCATACTAATAAGGAAGAATTATTAATAGTGACTAAGGGTTCTTTTGATTCAGTAATCGAAAAATGTACTTACGTTTTGATTGATAACGAACAGGTAAAATTAACAAAGACTTTAAAAGAAGAATTACATAAAGTGGAATGTGATCTTTCTAGTAAGGCTTATAGAGTACTTACTGTTGCTTATAAAAATGTTGAAAAGGTTAAAACTTTCAACAATATTGAAAATAATTTAATTTTCTTAATGATGTTTGCGATGATTGATCCCCCTAGAAAAGATGTCAAAGACGCTATTAAGTCTTGTATAAAAGCACATATAAAACCAATAATGATTACTGGTGACTCACTAGAAACTGCTCAAGCTATTGCTAGAGATATTGGTATAATGGAGAGTGATGAAGAAGCAATCTTAGGAATGGACTTTGATAAACTAGATAAAAATAATATAAATGAACTAGTTAAAAATTATAGTGTTTATGCTCGAGTTAGTCCTGAAAATAAGTTGGAAATAGTTAAAGCGTGGCAAGCCAATAATAAAGTAGTTGCTATGGCTGGTGATGGTGTAAATGATGCACCTGCTATAAATCAGGCTGACATAGGCGTTGGGATGGGTTTAACAGGAAGTGATGTAAGCAAAGACGCTGCCGATATGATTTTATTAGATGATAGTTTTTCAAGCATTGTTAATGCTATTCATGAAGGTAGAATTATTTATGACAATATTAAAAATATTTTATTATATCTTTTAACTGGTAATATAGCAGAAATTCTTATTGTATTAATTGGTATAATCTTTGGAATGGAAATATTTATTCCAGTACAACTTTTATACATAAATCTTGTAACTGATTCAATACCGGCAATTGCTCTTGCATTTGAAAAAGGATCATCAAATATAATGGATAGAAAACCCCGTAAGAAAGAAGAATCATTATTTACAAAATATTTTGTTTCTAAAATGTCTTTATCTTCAATTCTAAAGACACTAGCTGTACTCCTAATATATTTTGTTAATATTAAAATATTTGATTTATCTACTGCAACTACCATGGCATTCTTAACACTTATATTACTGGAAATAGTTTTTGCATATTCATGCCGTAACATAAGAGAACCTGTATTAGGTAATAAGATATTTGCCAATATTCACTTAAATAAAAGTACAATATTCTTATTGATTATTCAAACAATTATCATGATTACTCCATTAAAAAGTATCTTTGATATAAAGACTCTTTCATTTATTCAAGTTATGTATACTATATTTGTTGTACTTATATGTTATTTAGTTGATGAACTATCTAAAATATTATTAACAAAAATTTTTAAAGATTAAAAAACTACTTTGGGTAGTTTTTAGTTTTCTAAATATAAATTTAAATTAATAAAATAACTATTGTTATTATAAATAAGAAGCATGAAAAAGTATTAAAATTTTGCCTGTGATAAAGCTTAATTTAAAAAAGACGCTCGTTTTTCTAATAACAATTATGTTATTCTATTCGTATATAACATAAATAAACGTTTAATGGTTGAAATTAAGCGTAATTTATGCTATATTATATATGAACACGAAAGTGTTTTTTATTTGAAACAATATGGGAGGTTTTAAATATGGCAAAAGAGAAAAAAAATGAAAAAAACAAAAAAGAACATGAAAGTTTAGTTAAAGGCGTAAAAAAAGAAATTAAATTATTAAAGTGGCCTAGTAAAAAAGAAGTGTTAAAGTATACAATATCAACTTTGATATTTTGCATCATTATTGCAATATTCTTTGTAATATTAACTAAAATTTTATCTATGGTAGTAGGAGCTTAATATGGAAAAGTTATGGTATGTTGTTAATACTTACTCAGGACATGAGAGTAAAGTAAAAGAAAAATTAGAAGCAAGAACAGAATCTATGGGAATGCAAGATTATATCTTTAGAGTAATCGTTCCTGAAACAACTGAAGTTGAAGTAAAAAATGGTGTAAAAAAAGAAAAACAAAAGAAAATGTTTCCAGGATATATTTTAGTTGAAATGGTTATGAGTGATGAAGCTTGGTACATCGTACGTAACACTCCTGGAGTTACAGGATTTATCGGGTCAAGTGGTCGTGGTGCTAAACCAACACCATTATTACCACAAGAAATCGATCGTATCTTAGCTAACATGGGTATGAGTCGTGTTAATGTTGAAGAAGAATTAAAAGTTGGCGATACAGTTAGTATTGTTGATGGACCATTTACTGGTATGACTGGTAAAGTTGAAAATATTGATTTAGAAAATAATAGACTTAACATTATTATTGACTTATTCGGTCAAGAAACAAATGTAGATGTTGAAGTATATCAAGTAAGTAAAAACATATAAGCAATAAGTTAGCTTATATGTTTTTTAATAACTTAAATTCTATTGAAATAATAAATTTATATATAATATAACTTATAATAGCCAATAATACTATTCCACTCATAACATAATCTAAATTGAATACTTGCTTACCATAAACAATTAAATATCCAATACCTTCTTTACTTACTAAAAATTCTCCCATAATTACACCAATTAATGTTAAAGATATGTTCAGTTTAAGACTAGTAATAATAGTAGGATAACTACTTGGTATTACTAGTATTTTTAGTATTTGTATTTTACTGGCATTAAACGACTTTAGTAACTTTAATCTATAAGGATCTGTATTATTAAATCCATTATATATTGTTATTAAACTAACAATAGAACTAATAAGAAGAGCCATTATAATAACACTGTTGATATTAGCGCCAAATATAATTATTATAAGTGGTCCTAAAGCAACTTTAGGCAAAGAATTAAGCATAGTTAGAAAAGGATCTATTACTTTAGCAATAAATTTAAATTCATATAAGATAAGTGCTAGGATAAAACTTATTATCATTCCAAGTATAAAACTAATTATCACTTCTTTTAAAGTAACATAAATATGTATAAACAAATTATTTGTTATAAAAAGTTCATATATAGTTTTTATTATTCTACTAGGAGATGAATATATAAAACCATTTATAATATTTTTTTCAACAAGTATTTCCCAGCTGCCTAATAATATAATTAGTAATATACTTTGTGTAAATACTACTAGTAATTTTTCTCTTTTTAATGATTTAAGATAATATTTTTGTTCTTTACTCATCTAAATCTAAGTCCTTCCATATAGAATTAAAATATTTAGTATATTCTAGTGATTCACGACGTTCGTTGATATTACTATTTTTTTCTAACTTAATATCATAAATATTTTTAATTTTAGAAGGTCTATTACTTAGTACAATAACTTTATCTGCAAATATTATCGCTTCTTCAATACTATGAGTAACAAGAACTACTGCTTTTTTTTCTTTTCGAACGATTTTATATACATCATTGCATATAATAATTCTAGTTTGACTATCTAAAGCAGAAAATGGTTCATCTAAAAGTAGCAAATCAGGTTTAGTGGCAAGTGTTCTTATTAAAGCAACTCTTTGAATATAGTGAAGACATTTTTTGCTATTTATAAAGGCTTGCTTGATGCCTTATTCAAGCACCTTTTTTAACCTAACGGATATATATTTTATCAAAGTTTAACTTTTTATTTTGATTAACTACATATCCTTCTAATAAATAATTTTTTAATATTTTATTTGCCCACTTTCTAAAAATAATATCACGTTTACTATTAACTATAAACAATATTATAGTTAATTTAGGTATTAAAAACTTTTATATTATAAATTCCATTTTATTTCAATATTTCTATTTTTTGTTGTATTATTAAATTTACCAATATATATTTTATCTATAAATTCCTCAATTATAATTCTATTTAAATTAGATAAATTTCGATATTTTTTAAATATATCTTTATAATTTTGTGAAGATTGTTTCATTTTATAATAATTTATTTTTTTAGTAATAGACATTATTTGCTCTTTGTAAAAATCTTCATCTTTATTATAATTTACCATTAAATATTTAAACTGTTCTATGGTAATAATATTATCAACCTTATCTTCGTATATATTTTTTAAATATTTACTTGTTTTAGAAATTTTATTTTGAATATCTTTAAGTTCTTTTTCTAAATTATTAATTTTATTATTTAATTTATTATTAATTTTCTTAAAAAATAATTTTTCTAATTCTTTTTCATCATAATACATTTTAATTTTTTTATTAATAGCATCTAATACTAAATTTGATAGCGCATCATATCTAATTCCTTTTTTATTATCACAATCATCGTAGCCACTACTATTATTAGAACAAACTAGATATTCGTGTTTAGAAGAATTTTTCTTTCTCATACAATGTTCACATTCAAGACAAAATACCTTACCAGAGAAGATATGGACAGTACCAGTTTTCTTCATTGGTTTAGTTCTTTCTTTCATAGCAGCTTGTACTTTATTAAATGTTTCTTCATCAATAATTGCTTCATGAGTATTTAAAGTTCTTATCCATTCACTTTTATCTTTATTTTTGATTTTATGATTTTTATAACTAACTGTAGTTCTTTTACCTTGTATTAAATGTCCTAAATAAAGTTCGTTTGTTAGAATTTTTTTAATAACATTTGTAGTCCATTTTATTTCTTCACGTGGTCTATTACTTATTACATTTAATTTGATTCCTTTTCTATATTTATAAAGAGAAGGACAGGGTATTTCTTTTGTATTTAGGTATTTAGCAATACCTGTAAAACCTAACCCAGTTAGATATAAATCATAGATATTTTTTACAATTTCTGAAGCCACTGGATCTACTAATAATTTATTATTGTTATTAGGATCAATTTCATAACCAAAAGAGGCAAAAGGAGAAATGAATTCTCCTTGCTTCATCTTGGAGTTAAAAGCACTTCTTATATTATTTGAGACATCTTCTAAATACCATTCATTAACTAAACCATTTATTTGTCTTGACTTCTTATTACCTAAAACTAGAGTATCAGCATTATCAGATAAACCAATAAATCTAATATTCCATTCTTTAAACTTATTATTAATATATTTTTCAACGATTTCCATATCTCTTGAGAATCTTGATTGACTTTTACATATTACAATATCAAGTTTTCTATTTTCACAATCTTTAATAAGTCTTTCAAATTCTGGTCTATAAGTTCCAGCACCAGATAAGTCTTCATCTAAGTATTCATCTATTAATGTAAATTCAGGATGTCTATTAATATAATCAATAAGCATATTTCTTTGATTTTTAATAGATTCGCTTGGCTGTTCTTTATTAGTTTTATCTCTATCTTCATTAGATAATCTTAAATAAATACCAACTCGCAAGTTTTTTTTACTCTTAAAACTCTCCATTTCATTCATAACTATTACCCCCTAACTCAAGGCAATAATTAAGTTTTAAGTTAAACTTATAACCAATACTCTTAAAACATCTATTCTGAATAATAAACATTAAGATCCATTAGTTCAATGATTTTATACAATTTTTTATTAATTATTTCTTTTAATTTAGTATCAGCTAAATTTTTATCTACGATATCAATAATATTGTATGTCATTGTTTACCCCTTTCATATTTAATTTTTTAAAATTCTCACTCTAACTTTCAATAAAATTATTTACATGTTCTGACAGCAGTATTTAATAAATTAATATTTTTGCCATCACTATAATATATTTTACTATCGTTTAATTTAGAATACCTTTAATTAAAGATGCATAACTTATAATAAGTATCATCATTATAATGTCTTGTTCATTTTCATTGAATAAGTTATATATCAAATAACGTAATTTATTATATTTATATAAATCGACTAAAATAAATGAGAGTAATTTATAAAATCTAATTTTAAAAAAACATTTTGAAAATAAAAATAATATGTTATAACAATAAACGTGTTGATTTATTTCTTTTTCTTTGTCGAAAATTATAATAATTCAACACTTTATATTTTAAAAGAATTAATTTAACAATTTACATTAAACAATAATTCAGGGGGTTAATTAATGACTTTTCTTTAGAAATTTGATATAATTAATGCACAAGAAAAAAATCAAATCTAGTTTATTATTTATAAGGAGGTAAAATGAAAAAGAGTAAATTAATAATAATTCTAATGTGTTCTATAATAGGCTTAATACTTTTAGATTTTATAATTGCTCTATCTTTCAGTAGTAGTCCAATAATTAAAATTAGAGAGTATAATATTGATGATTCTACTGTTTATAAAGATAAAGGAATATTTACAAATACTTATAAATGTTCTAATGGTAAAACTAAAACAGTTTTAAAAACAACTAAATATAGTTGCCCTATTAAAGAGAGTAATGTAAAAAAGGAAGAAACAAGTAATACAATAACAATTACATTCGATACTAAAGGTGGAAGTAAAATAGAAAGTATTACTATTAGTAAGGACACTGAGCTTATACTTCCAGAAGACCCTACATTTAAAGGTTATATTTTTAAAGGATGGGTTGATAAAAACGAAACTCCTATATATAACAATGTATTACTTTCAGAAGACACTACACTTTATGCTGTTTGGGAAGAAGAAGAGAATAAGGTTGATAGTTCTAAAACAAACAATCCTAAAGATAATACTAATGTAAATAACAACAATGGAAGTACTAATACTAATAAATCTAATAAGAAAACAAATAATAATACAAACAACAATAATAACAAAAATACTGTTTTACCAGAAGAAAAGCCAACTGTTGTAGAAAAAACACAAGCAGAGAAAAATAATGAGTATAGAAAACAACTTCAAAATAAGTATTCAGTAAAAATAGCATATAAAAATGAGTTAGGAAATTATACTATAAATGGGTATGGTTTAGATAAACTAAACAACGATGATAAGATAAATAATTGTCTTGTAAAAATAGATAAAACTCTTAAAAATTATCCAAATGGTTTTTTTAAGGAAATGAAAGATTATGGAATGCCTTTAACTATTTACTTAGTAAATAATATTAGTGGTAGTGTTTCAGGACTTACTGATGCAAAAGATAAAAGTGATGTTAAAATAATGATTTCGCCAGCAAGATTATTTGAGAATACTTTAAATCATGAAATAATGCATTATATAGATTCTTATATAAAAGTTAAAGGATATCCAATTGATATAAATAATACTATGAAAGATGTAAATCCAGTAGGTTTTACATATGGAGATACAAGTAATGATTATGTTTACTATTATACAAGTGTAGATAATGCTTATTTCTTATCAACTTATGGAAAAACAAATTATTTGGAAGATCGAGCAGTATTATTTTCAGATTTGATGTCAAGAACTTTTGCAAAAGATTATTATGATGATGGTACTCCAATAAATAAAAAAGCAAAATTAATAAGTTCACAAATTAAAGAACACTATAACATATTATCTAATACAGGAAGATATTATTGGGATAGATTCTTATAATATATGTTTAATTAAATTAATTTGGGAAAGGAGAGAAGAAATGAAAAAAGATATACTCACAAAAATAGTTATAGCAGTAGTTATTCTTGCAGGATTAGGATACTTCGTATATACAAATTATGTTCCAAAAGCGAAAGAATTAGTTTTTGAAGCAAGAATTAAAGAAGTGACAGTAAATAATAATGTATATACTGTTTTAGTGGAAGAATATAATAAAAAGAAAAAAGAATACACTGAAGAGTATGAATTTGAAATAAATAAAGATACAAAAATAATTTATAATAATGAAGATTCTACTGCAGATAAATTAAAAGTTAATCAAAAAGTAACTATTACTTCATCTGATGTTATGTTACCTAGTGAGCCAGCTAAATTACCAGATGTTAAAAAAATAGTAATTTCAAAAGATTAATTTTAAGAGTTTTGCTAAATATAGCAAGACTTTTTTAATGTCTTAATTTTTTCTAACTGTGTCTATATTATATTCATCCAACTCTTTGTTTCATACCACCAGATAAACTACTAGGGTACTTATCCTTAAAATCATTTAGTTTATAAAAATCAAATAAATAGTCTACATATTCTAAATGTTCTTTATCTAATAGTTTTTTAATTTTAAGACCCAATAATGCATTTTCATAAATAGTTAAGTGATTAAATAGTGCATCATTTTGAAGCATATATGCTATTGATAAATCTTTTTTCTTGTTTACAACTCCACTAGATTCCTTATCTAATCCTGCAATTATAGAAAGAAGAGTACTCTTTCCGCATCCACTAGGACCAAGTATCGCTATAATATCATGAGAGTCTATATTTAAGTTAATTTCTTCTATCGCAGGTATTTCACCATATTTTGTATGGTAATTTTTACTAAGAGAAGATATTTCTATTAGATTATTTTTCATACATATTGTTTATAATTTTATTATAATCAACAGATTTTTTAATAAGATCATTGTCTAATAGTAAGTCATTTAAAGTATTATAAAAATCTTTTTCAATATAAGGATTATTTAGCCATACATCAGCTTCTTTATATCTTTTAATTTGTTGAGTTAAATCGTTTATACTAGCATCTTTAAATTGACTATGAATTTTTTCTGCTACTATATCTTCTTTATTGTCATACACATACTTAATACCTTTATTTAATGCATTAGTAAATTTAGTTAATAACTCTTTATTATTATTTAAATAACTTTTACGACTGTAGAATGCTGTATAAGGAAATTCATTGCTTGCTAGTCCAACACTAACTTGAACATATCCTTGCTTATTATTTTCTAACTTAGTAGCAGTAGGTTCGAATAAATTAACATAGTCTCCAACACCACCAATAAATGTGCCAGATAATTCAGCAAATTCAACTGAGTCATTTATTTTAACCTTTGTTTTATCTATACCTTTATTTTCTAAAGCTTTCATAAAACTTAATCCAGGCATACCAGTACTTCTACCAATTAATATTTCTTTACCAATTAAATCTTCCCATTTAAAATTTTTATTTCTAGATAATATAAATTGACCATCTCTTTTAGTTAAACCAGCAAATACTTGTAGGTAGTCTTTTTCTCCACCATTATATACATACATAGCAGATTCAGGTCCAGCTAAACCTACTTGTGTATCTCCTGATAATACACTAGCGGCAACATTATCACTTCCACTTGTAAGTATAAGTTCTATACTAATTCCTTCATCTAAAAAGTAACCATTTTCTATCGCAGTATAGAACGGTGCATAAAAAATTGAATGAGTGACTTCAGCCACTTTAATATTTTCTAATTCTTTATTATCTTTTGATTCAAATCTAAGAATTAAAAATCCCGTAAAAACACTTATAATTAATATTGTAAATAAATAAGTAAAATATTTTTTCATTATTCCTCCATTTCAATATAGTATATTCAAGTTACTTAATATCTGTTAGTGCTTATAACTATTAAAAAAACTAGTTTACAAAGAAAAATAATTTTGCTATAATTATCTTATAATAAGAGGGAGTGAGTAACATGAAAATGTTAACAAGTGAAATAAAAAATTTGTTAGATAAATTATATAATCTTCGTGGAGAAGACAGTGTTGTATTAACAAAAATGGAAGAAGAAAAGGAAAAAGCAGAAAATACTAAGAAAAAAACAACTGAAATGAAATCTGCTTTACAAGATAAAATAGAGTCTTTAACAAAAGAAGAAGCTACACTTGCAGATGAAGGTGAAAGATTAAAAAATGCCTTAAGTACTATTAAAACTGACGATTTTAAAACTGTATTAGGTAAATTAAATATTGATTTTAATCCTGATAAAATTAGTCAAAAAGTAAGTGAAACATTACCAGCTACTATTGAAAAAGTTGTTAATGAAGCAAAGAAAGCTAAAGAAGAATTAGTAAGTGTTGAAGATGAAATGAATAAAGCAATAACTACTATTGAAGAATTAGGTATTAGAAAGAATGAAGCTATAGCTAATCAAAAGAGACTAAATGAATACTTTGAATTAGCACTAGATGGTAACATCAATATCACAAGAGATTCAATAACTAGTTTACTTAAAGAATTTAATTTTAGTGAAGATGAACAAAGAGAAGCAGCTAAAATATTAATGTTCCCAGAAGATGCTTTATTTGAATATGATAAGAAATTTAAAGATAGCCAATCAAGTGGTAAATCTATATCAGAAGTTTTAGAAGAAGCTAAAGTTGTTAGTGAAAATAGAAAATTAAATCCTAAAGAAGAATTAATTGAATTATTAAAAGAACTTGGATTTGATTATTTAGAATTTACTAATAATGATTTAGCTAAAATACTTGCTAACTACGATGTTGATACATTAAGAAGTAATGTAGAATATGTTAAAGAAAAAGGCTTAGAAAAAGCAATGTTTGTTGATAATATAGAACTTCTATATGATAAAGATTTAAAAAATAAAATTAATAAACTAATTGAAATTGGTAAAGAACCTATGGATGTATATTTAAATCCTAGAGTATTAATTAAATATAATAATGAAGAATTAAATACTGCAATAGATAAAATGATTACTGGTGGACTTGATCCAAAAATAGTACCATTAATTGCTTATTAGAAAGGAGTCTTATTGTGATAGAAAAAATAAATATAGTATCAAATAATTTAAGTGATAAAGAAAAAGCTAAACTACCTAAATTCTACGCAACTCTTAGTTTAACAAGCGAAGAAGATCTTAAGAATGTTTTATCTTTCTTAGATAGTAATGGTATTAAAGTAACTAAAGCAAATGAATTAAAGTTACTAACTAACAGTGTTGATGAATTAAGAAATAAATTAAATATTCTAGAATCTGTTGGAGAAAAAGAATTAGCTATTAAAGAACCTAAAAGACTAAATAATAATATTTTAGATATAATTAAAAGAATTAATTATTGTAAAGCTCATAATGTAGAATATAAAGATGCTGAAGGAAAATATATGATATTCTTATTCAGTACTACAAAATGGAAAAGTGAAGTTGAATCTAAAGGTTTAGATGCAACTACTGTACAAGAAACAGAACCTACAACAAAATTAGAAGAAGAAAAAACAGAACCAGTTGTAACTCCCAGTGTAGAAACAGAAGAAACTAAAGATACAAATGAGTTTGATAATTATAGTAAAATAAGAGAAGAACTAGAAGCTACTAGAAAAGCTTTAGAAAATGAATTTGATTTTACTAGTTTTGAAGATTTAGGAGGACCACAAAGATGAAATTTTTAGAGAAGTATGATTTTAATAAAGAAGATATTGCTGATTTCTTAAATAACTCTCCTAAAAAACTTATTGACGCTATTAAAGAAAATAAAGATTTAGTTGGAGCTAATATTGAATTTTTAAAAAATTTAGGTGTAACTAATTATCAAGAAATATTCTTAGAATATTATGATATGTTCTTAATGGATAATAGTAATTTCAAAGATATATTTAATAAATATGAAACTGCTGATTTAATTGAAAAATTAAAGAAAAATATTAAAGTAGTAGAAGTTTTATAAGAGTAGTTTCTACTCTTTTTTATCTTATAAGGAAGGTTATTATGAATACAAAAAAAGTAAAAGAAAAATTAGTAAAAGAAATATTAAAAGAAGAATTAAATAATCGTACAGAACAAGAATTAATTGATTTCTTGTTAGATAACTCTTATGTAGTAGATGTTGATAAAAGTGATGATGAAACTAAAACACGTGGAGATGTTATAGCTGATAAAGTTAGTAAATACTTAGGAAGTTGGCCATTTCTAATTGGATTCATTATCTTCTTAATACTATGGATTATAGTTAATAGTATAATGGCAGTTAATGCTGTTGATCCATACCCATTTATACTTCTTAATTTAGTTTTATCTTGTATAGCATCTATTCAAGCACCAATTATCATGATGAGTCAAAATAGACAAGCAAAAAAAGATAGTGTTAGAAATCAGTTTGACTATAAAGTAGATTTAAAAAGTGAGTTAATATTAGAAGATATCCATGATAAACTAGTTAAGCTTACTAAACTAATCGAAGATCAAAATAAAAACGAACGTAAATAATACGTTCATTTTATTTGGTAAATCTTATTAAATTTATAGATGGTCTATTAAATAATCTAATATTATATTTGATAGTTCCTAAACCATTAGATACAATCATATTAGTATTATTTTTTTCATAATAACTATCTATATAATTTATACCACCATTTCTCTTAATAACTCCCCCATAGAATGGTATTCTAACTTGTCCATTAAGAGAATGACCAGCTAAAACTAAATCTATATTCTTATCCTTATATACATCAAAATTATCTGGTTTATGAGTAAGTACAATACTATAAGAATATTCCACTTCACTAGATAATAATTCATCTATCTTACTAGTATCATTGTTGCCTATAATAATAATAGGATTTATATCTTTATAAAATAATAATCTACTTTCATTATCTAATAATATAAATTCAGAATCATTAAGTACTTGTTTATATGTGTCTATATATTCTTGGTCATTATCTCCGATAATAGCATACTTATATATTTTAGCATCTATACTTTTAAATAACTTAGTTAATTCTTCATTTTCTTTCTTACTTGTTTTGTATTCTTTTGTAAATAAATCTCCATTAAAGAATACTATATCTGGTTTAATTTCATTTACCTTATCTACCATTTTTTTAATATCTTCTAAATTATAAGAAGTTTTATATAATATATCTGATATTTCTACAAACTTTAATTCATTAAAAGTCTTAGGCATATTCTTACTTACAATAGAATATTCATTTACTTTAATTCCTTTAGTATCAAAGTATACTCCATATATTCCAATAAGTATTATTACAAGTATAATTACACATATTACTCTTTTCATTAAATTCCACCATTCATTAAAATATTAAAAATTATTGCGATTAAATTATGGATTGCATGGAATGTTATTGTTGAATATATATTATCTGTTTCATAATAACTAAACGCAAAGAACATTCCTAGTCCTACATAAGGCAAAACATATAATAAATTAATAGTAAAAACTCCAGTTGATAAAAGATTTGCTATTTCATCAAACACATGAATTGAACCGAAGATAAATCCACTTGTAAGGCCATATAAATATTTATTATTAAATAGAGGTCTAAGGGCTCTTCTAAATACTAGTTCTTCTACAACGGGAGCATATATGCACATTCCGAATATTGCGTATGGTAAATAGTTTTTAATTATCTCTCTGTTAGTAGCTTCATTACCAACAAGTGTTCCTCCAATTATTGACAACACAACATTTAAAAGTATCATTAACACTATCCCAGTTATCCAATAATTAAATCCTGTTTTAAAATCTTTCTTATTAAATTTATATAAATCTTTTACAATTGTCTTTCTATATATAAAAACGAATATTATTAAAGTAATAAAGTTGGAAGCAATTAACGCTAAATTAACAAGAACTTGATTTCCACTATAAATATCTCTTATAAAAAATGAACTAGTATACATATTTAACATTAGATACAATAAAAATATTAAAATGAATATACCAAAGTTTTTAAATCTTTCCATACTTTACATTCACCCTAATTAAATATAACATAATATAGAAAAGTATGCAATTTCAAACTTGAATAACCATTAATTATATGATAAAATTCAAATATAAGAAAGTAGGTGTTTTTTCTAATGAATAAGTACTTAAAAATATTCTTTGCTTTTTCATTATTAATAATAACTAAAAATACATATGCAGATTGTACATATACAGATAAAGCTAATTTAAATAAATTGGCTGCTAATGTTAAGATTGATTATGAAAAAGGTAAAACTGTTTTAAAACCAGATGAAGAAGTAGACGCTCCAGAAGTTTATGAACCATTTCTTAACTTAATCATTACAAATGTTTCAAAAGAATTATATGTTACTGGAACAGAGAAAAATTCTGATGAAGAAATATATGTTGGAGTTAATGATATGACTGATGGTAAATGGTCAAAAAAATTAGAAGACGTATCTTTTATAAGGAAGTATACTTTTAAAATATATGGTTCAGATGAATCTGCTTGTCCAGGAGATGCATTAAAAACTATAAATGTTACATTACCAATGTTTAATGAATATTATGCAACTCAATGTGGAGATGATGATAAAGACTTCTATTTATGTCAAGAATACATTACTACTAATGTAAGTTATGAAGATTTTGTAAAGAAACATGATGCATTTGTAGAAGATAAAATAGATAATAACGGAGAAGTTAAGAAAACTAAAAAATGGTATACATCTACTTTAGAATTCTTAGATAACTATAAATACTATATTATTGGTGGTGTTGCTATAATTGGAGCATCATTAATAGTTGTAAAAGTTATTAAAACTAAAAAGCAAAGGGAGTTAGGGTTATAATGAAAAAGAGTTTATATTTAATAGTAGCACTGTTAATGTGTTTTATGCTTACAGAAAAAGTAAGCGCTTTAGGAGATAACAGTTCGGCTTATCCAAAAGAAGAAAAATATTTTACTAGTAGAGATCAAAATGACCCATATTGGTATCATACCCTTACTGATGGAACACCACTTTTATGTATTCAACCAGGCTATCAACATCCAAGTATGATCAAGCAAAGTTGTTTAACTAAAAAGGAATTAAAAGTTGGTAGTAATAAAACAAGAAAATTTAATGCTTATACTGCTGGAATGGCAGAAATCTATACACATGCTAAGGGCGGAAAAAATGTTGACTATATAGGTGCAGTGGTTGCAGCTCGTTTCTGGAACTATTTATTTTCATTAAATGGATTAAGTAGTGAAGTTCCACCAATGAAAAGTTCAACAGGAAGCTATCAATTTGAACAATATAGAATTGTAAGACACTTATACAACATGGCTATTAATGGTTACACAGATAATGGTAAAAAATTGTATTTTACTACAAACGATAATCGTTATATGAATAATGCATTAAAAGATTTGTTAAATGTCAAGACTTTAAAACAAGATAATTACAATGCAAATACTTCAGGAGTTGCTATTGGTTTATCACTTGAAGCAAGTCAAAAAGCATTGCAATACATTAAAGATGCTATCGATGCAGCTGAAAAAGCAGTAACAAAGACACCTACAGCTAAAATATTTAATGCTTCTAAAACTGAAGGTGGAATTACTTATACTTCTAAAGATAAGAGAAGTAAAATAACTGTAAGAAAAGTAGAATATAGCGGATTAGATAAATCTAAAATGAATCCATATGTAACAATTGCGTTTGACGGCAGTAGTAATATAAGCTTTGTTAATGGATTCTATGCAGCAAGTGATTATAATACAGCTCTCTCAATTGCCCAAGCATTAAGAGATGGTAAAACACCTAGTAGTGGACATCTTGGAAACGGTACGGCTGAATCTAGAACATTAAATAGCTATATTAAAAGTAGTGGTTCAGGAACTTTATACATAATAAATATATTTACAAAAAGTAGTATTTCTTCTTGCATAGAAGATACATATACAATTAAAATTCACGCTAACTATAAAGATGGTACAGCAAATAATGAAATATATTATTATAGTTGTCCTAATAATCCAAATACACAAGCATTCGTTACAACAGAAAAAGGTACTGGAGTAATTGGGCAAAAGAACAAAGTAAAGCTAAATATGTGTACTAAAGGTTCTTGTGAAGATTATCAACAAGAATGTGAAGCAAGTGGAAATGCAAATAGCCAAGCTTGTCAAGATTATAAAAAGAACTATGGTAAAAATTTAGGCGAAGCTTGTGCAGAGTGTACAACAAAAGTTGAAAATCCAGCTTGTGCTGAAGGGGAACAACAATTTAATATAACCGAAGGCGTTGACAAAAATGGAAACTCATGTGGATCAGTTAAAAATGTTAAAGACTGTATTGTGGGTCAAGTTGATATTGCAAATAATTCATATGAAGCGACAACATCAGGCTATCCAAGTGCATCAAGTAATCCTTACTGTAAAGTGTTTTGTACAGAAGATTATAATTTCACAATGCCAGGTGCCCAAACCACTAACTCAGGTAGATATTTAGTAGGATTACAAACTAGCATAAGTGGAACTAAATCATGCTATACAAATAGGATTGACACAGAACAATTTGAAACAGATATAGAACAATTAAGAAAAAAACTAATTGATGCTTTCAATGAATGGAGCTACTATTATAACGGAGTTAACAATTACAAATCAGATAGTTATGATTCTGGATGTCACACAAGTTGCGATTCGTGCGATGTTACTAAGTACATAAGAACTTGGGATTATGACTACGTTGATAGTTATTCAAGACTAATAAGAAGAACAGATGGTTACTCAGCAAATGATGGAACGAGTTATAGTTGTCAATATAGAACATGTGTGGCCTGGAACGATAAAGGTAAATGCATAGCACGTGCTTGCGTTGGAAGTTCATACTGTCATCAAGGAAGCGATAGAAATATAGGTGCATATTTAAGCGGGATATTATCAACAAAATTAAGTGTTTTACAGTCAGCTTTGAGAGCATACACAAATGCTATTAGTCAATTTAATTCTTGCAGTTTAAATATAAATCAAAACTCTGTGTTCTCTGCTGCAAATTCAAGTAAATGGCAAATGAGTTATAAATTCCAACCAACTATTGGATTTTGGTATCAAGATACATATATGAGTATTGCACAAAATAAGCAATTGAATTTAGTAAGTGGTGGCACTGCTGGCAATTTTAATGCTCAAGTATGCAATGGGGATGTTGATAGTACTTATGGAACTTGCATTGGCGGATCATGGGTAGATGCGAGATATGGACATAATAATAATTCAATAAATAAAATAACTTGCTATGCAACTGGTAGAAGCACTTATACTTGCGGTAATATTTCCATAGATTATTCTAGCGAAAAATATGTAAAACAATCAATGTCTGCTAGTGGTACTTACAGACTTCCAAGTCAATACTACATTATATTCCCTGGTGGTAAAACAGTAACAGATAAGGTAGAAGGAGCTTCATTACTTGAAGAAAAACTACCAATATCATTAAATGCTGCTGCTGGTACTTATACTTATACATTAACTGTTCAAGGTTTAGGAGAATATTACAATAATAATAAAACAGGAAGAATATGGGGAGACTCAGATAGTGTTATGTATACAGCATTAGAAAGTGATAATGCTTGTAAAGCAGATGGTGCACTAAAAAGTAACCAACATGATAACGGTACAAATGGAGAATATGTATGCGCATACAAAATAAACTGTCCTAATTGTCCAGTTACTTGTGTAGGAGATAATTGTTCTACAACTGTAGATTGTCCTGGTAATAACTGTCATGCTTATTGTGATAAATGTGTATTTAAACTTGGTAAGCAAAACTTTACTTATAGACAAATATCAACAGATAGTATTAATCCTAATAACCGTGTACTAGGGGCTAACTGGAATTATAAAGATAATATTACTACTAAGACTGAAATGAAAGCATGTGTTGCAACTAATGAAATACTGGCAACTGGAGAAAAAGCTTATGACACAGATAGCAAGGATAATGATGTTAAAGTAATGAAAGTTAATTTAACACAAAGTATGATTAATAGTATTAAAAAATATAATAAAGATAAAGAATCAGAAGGTGGATTTGGAGATAATTCACTAGAATGTTATTCATATAATGATGGAGAAAAAACTTATAATGGAGTATTCTGTTATTCTAAGTTCTTAGATGAATATGTTAAAGGCTATAGTAATAAATTTACATTCTATAAAGATAGATTATCTACAGAAAATGCTAGAAAGGGTGCTAATAACCAATGTACTGGTAATAACTGTTACTGGACTACATGGAATCAAGCACTTGATAGTGGATTAAGTGTTACTACTAATAATTGTAGATATACTGAAGGTAAATTTACAGGAATAGTCGATGGAGATAGTAAGGATGCTATCGGACCATCTTATAGATAGGAAGGTGTACTAATAGATGAAAGAATCTTATTGGGGATATTGGTTAGTAATTCTTGGTGTATTTGTAGTAGTTATTATGTTACTAATTCAAAATGTAACATCTAATAGTACACAAGACTACTATTCAGTAAAACAAATAACTGAAGCATCACTTGTTGATGCAGTAGATCTTGCTTATTATAGAGATTTTGGTGAACTTAAAATAAATAAAGAAAAGTTTATGGAAAGTTTTATAAGAAGATTTGCTGAAGTAGCAGGAAGTACTAGTGATTATGAAATATTATTTACTGGTATTTATGAAACTCCACCTAAAGCTAGTGTGGAAATAACTTCGAAGACAGCAACTTATGTAGTTGCTTCTTCATCAACAAGTTTTGATATGACAAATAGAGTAGATGCTATACTTGAATTAGCACCTGCTAATGCGGAGGGATAAAAATGGGAAATTTAGTAAATTCATTAAAGAAATTCTTATCAAATAAGAATACAGTTACAATACTTGCGGTTATTGCAGGTATAATTGTATTATGGGCTTTTTATAATTATCGTGTTAATCAAGCTATTAATACTATAAAAGTTCCATATTCTGTAGAAAAGATAGATACTGGTAAGAAAATTGATATTGAAAAATTAGAGTATAAAGAAGTAACAGTGTCAATGACTAAGAATAATGAGATTATTACTAATGCTCAACAACTTAAAGATAAATATATTTGCACTGGTACTAGCATACCTGCTAATGGCTTCTTTTATCAATCACAAGTATGTGATAAAGAAGAATTGCCTAACGCAGTGTATGATGATATACCTGATGGATATACAATATATGGTTTAAGTGTAGATAATCATACTACTTATGCTAATAGTATATATCCAGGAGATTATATTGACTTATATTTAAAAGCAGTTAATGATGATAGACAAGTTATATTTGGTAAATTAATTGAAAGTATAGAAGTTCTAGCTGTTAGAGATAGTTCTGGTAAAGATGTATTCTGGGATTCTACAGCAGGAGCTCCTGCAGAATTAGTATTTGCAGTTCCTAGTGAAACTAAAAATGACGAATATAACTTATATGAATTATTAAGTGTTGCTGAATTTATAAGTGGATATTCTATTAAGATTTATCCAGTACCAAGAAGTGCTAATTATACTCAAAATAAAGGAGAAACAAAAGTTTCTAGTGAAGAATTATATAACTTTATAATGAGTAAACATGCTGAAACAAATTAATATAAATGAAAGAATAAAAGGATGGTGAGATAGTGACAGATGCAATATTTTCTCAAATTGACTTCGGTCCATTAAAAGAGTTTCTAGATGATGATAACGTTACTGATATTTCCTATAGTAATGGTGGACAAGTATGGTTAAAAACCCTTGATAAAGGTATTTATTCAGTAGAGAGACCAGAAATAAATAATGCATTATTAGAAAAATTAGCCTTTCAATGTTCTAATGTTATGGGTAAAACATTTAATATGGCTCACCCATTTCTAGATGCTGAAAGTGCTGAATTACGTTTAAACTTTGTTCATGACTCGATTGCTACAAATGGTATTGCGTGTGTTATGCGTAAAACACCAGCTAAAATAAGATTAAATAAAGATAAACTTATTAATGAGAAATATGTTACTGAAAACTTACTTGACTTCTTACTTACATGTGTTAGTGGACACTGTAATATTATCGTAAGTGGAGAAACAGGTAGTGGTAAAACAGAGTTAGTTAAATATTTAGCTAGTCATACAAAAGAAAATGAAAAAATAATAACTATTGAAGATACTCTTGAGTTGCACTTAGATAGAATATTTCCACATCGTGATATAGTTGCTATGAAAACTAATAATATAGCTTCTTACTCAGATGTATTAGTAACATGTATGAGACAGAACCCAAGATGGATTTTATTATCCGAAGTTCGTTCTGCTGAAGCAGTTACTGCGGTACGTAACTCGATATCAAGTGGACATAACATTATTTCAACAATTCACTCTGATAAAGCATCAAGTGTACCAATGCGTATGTATTCGCTTTTAGAATCTAATCAAGATATAGATCAATTCTTAAAATCTATCCATAGATATGTTCAAATTGCTATTCACGTTAAAGGATATATGAGTAAAGAATTAGGAAGATTTCAACGTGAAATTGTTGAAGTATGTGAATTCTATGTTGATGATGATAATGTAGCACAATCTAATGTAATTTATAAAAAATACTTAGATGGTAAATTTAGTTTTAAAAATCCAACTAAGTATTTAAAAGACTACTTAAGTAGTCAGGGTGTTGATATACCTGATAATTTATTTGTTCAAGATGAAGAAATAGATTCTTTATAAGATAGAAAGGAGTTCCTATGAAAACAGGATTAGAACTTATAATATTATTAATCCTTGGTATATTTGTTGTTCTCTATAGACGTAATCCAGGAGAAAATTTATATAATAATGTAGTTGGATCGTTTATGGAAATTTATGACAAATATGCCCCTTATTCATATAAAATAGTTAGAGAAAAAACTAAAGAATTAGGACAAGAATACAGTACAAGGCAATATCTTCAACAAGTTGGATTATTTGGAGCATGTGCTGGTTTAATAGGATACTTTTATTTCTATAGTTTTATATGGGCTATTTTCTATGCAGTCTTAGCAATAGCATTTATACCTTATCTTGCATACTTAAGATGTCAAAGAATATATAGTGAATATATATTTGAACAAATCCAAACATATACAACTAACGTTATAATGGAATTTAATACTACTCAAAGTTTTGTTAAAAGCTTGGAAGGTGTTAGAGATAGTGGTATAATAGAAGAACCTGTTTTAGGAGATATAAAAGAAATGATTAATCTATCTTATAAAAATGGTACGATAGATGAATCTATTGAATATTTTAATCAAAAATATCCCTTCTACATGGTAAAAAATATGCATCAATTATTCTTACAAATTACTAAAGAAGGTGCTAGAGATTCAGGAGAATCTCTAGAAAATATGTCTATGGACATAGACTCTTTAGTAGAAGGAGTATATAGAGACCAAATGGATAGAAAAAACTTCCATAGAAGATTTATATCATTTGGACTTATCTTATTTTGTTTAATAATTGCTCTTCAATTTATGTTAGGTGTAGATAACTATATTGAATTGCTCGGAACATGGTATGTTAAAATAATTCTCCATGCGATTATACTTATTAATGCTTATTTCTTATTATCAGGAGAAAAGTATTATAATGAAGATTTGGGGGTAGAATAATTAATGCAAATAGAAATAATTATTTTGGCAGGTATTATATTCTTCGTTATGACTTATAATGGTCAAATAAGTATTAAACAATTAATTAATGATAACTTTGGTTTATTTATTAAATTAAAAGAAGAAGATTGGGATTTCTATGTAAGAGCAAAATATGGAGAAGGCGTTAACCCAGACAACTTATTTGTAAAAAGAATAAGAAATGGCTTAATGATTTCCTTAGTAATGATATTCTTTTTCTTAAAAGATATCAGTGCTCTTAAGATATTAGTGTCTATAGGTATAGGATTTGCTTTCTTTAAGATGGATTATCTAAATATAAAGAAATATTATAAATCTCATATATTCCATATAGATGCTGAATTACCTCATTACTTAAAAGGTATTGAAATATTAATTCAACACTACACTGTACCAGTTGCTATAGGTAAATCAATGTCTGATGCACCTGATATATTTAAAGAAGGCTTGCAAGAATTAATTAATGATATCAATTCAGGTAATGATACAATTGAACCTTATATGAATTTTGCTAAAAAATATCCTGTAAGAGATTCAATGCGTATGATGAGACTTCTATATCGTTTAAGTTTAGGAAGTCAAGAAAGAAAACAAGAACAATTATTAACATTTTCAAAGTCTATTTCTGCTCTACAACAAAAAGCTAGAGAGACTAAATATAAAAACAGATTAGAGAAGATGGAAAATAAAACTATGAAAATGTTAATGTCTACTGGCTTAGGTGTTATGGTAATCCTAATATTAGCCGTAATTCAATTAATGAATATATAAAGAGCTATGCTCTTTTTTCTAGTTTTAGATTGGGGGAATAAAAATGAATGGTAAAAAAATAGTAAAATACGCGGGTGTAACGGTTTTGATGAGTGCAGTTATTATGGGTGCTTTAATAGTTGAAACAGATAGTTATTTTGATCACACAAAAGAAGCATGTGATTTGACTAAGTATCTAGGTATAGAACATCAAATTAAAGCAATAGAAAAAACTCCAGGATGGACAGCATGGAAAGTATACGATTTCAAAAGGCCTTTTAACCCAGAAACAGATCCAGACAAAATTAATCTGGATGACTCAAGATATGAACTGGTAGTAAATGGAACATCAGCTCAAACTGCAGATGGTATTAATTATAAATATATAGACAGTATTGTAGTAGCTAGAAAATATACTAAAGAAGAAGCAGAACTTCCATATGCAGAATTATTGGAAGTAGAACCAGAAATAGAAAATGTTATTAAAATAAAGTAGGTGTTATAATGATTGATGTTAAAAAAATAGTAAAATATGCAGGAACAACATTATTATTAAGTACTACAATTATTGGCGCAACAATAGTAGTATATGATAGTAACTTTGATCATTCAAAAGAAGAATGTGAACTAACAGAATATTTAGGAATAGAACATCAAATGAAAGCATTAGAAAAGCAAGCAGGATGGACAGCATGGAGAGTAGTTGATTATCAACATCCATTTAATCCCAATCAAAATTTAGATGAGATTGATCTAAATGATCCAAACTATGGAAGAGTTAGATATGGAAGAAATGTAGCCAACATGGATGGAGAATATGAGTTTATTGATAATGTTGTAGTGGCAAGAAAATATGAACCGAAAGAATTAAAACTGCCAGAATCCAAGCTATCTGAAGTAGAACCTGAAGATGAAAAAATAATAAAAATAAAAAGTAACAAATAATAATTGATATTTATTTAAAAAAAAGTTATAATAATTATAGATAATAAAGGAGGATATGATTATAAATGAAAGAAGCTACAGGTGAATTAAATATGACTGTTATTACAGTAGTTGCAATAGCTGCTGTTGCTGCATTCTTCTATGCATTCGTATGGCCAGCAATTCAAACTAATTTACAACTTACTACCGCTTGTAATGCTGCAGGTTCTGGTAAATATGAAGATACTGATAATGGCATATCATGTGATAATGGAGTGTGTACTGTTAATGGAAAACAAAAAACTTGTTTAGAAGAAACTGGTGGAAACGGAAACGGTTAATATTTTTTAGGAGTAAATATGAAAGAAGCTACAGGTGAATTAAATAATACTGTTGTTGTTGTAATATCAGTTAGTATTCTGCTAGCTTTTTTTTACTTTACACTGTGGCCAATAATTAGAAATAATTTTACTGCAAAGTCAAAGTGTGAACAAGCTATATGTGCAAAATGTCCAAGTGGCAATTGTAAGTCTGTAGAATGTTATTTAAAAGGTAAACAAGATCAAAAATTTGAGTGTGTTTACAAAGGGTAGTTAGGAGTTGTAAATATGAGAGAAGCCGTAGGTGGAAATTATTTATTTCAAATAGTAATATTATTCATACTACTATTTACAGGTATCATGTGTTTAACTATCAATCATTCTAAAGCATTTGCTGTAAAGGATGAGATAGTAAATATAATAGAAAATCAAGCATTAAGTGATGGTGTTGGTTATGATGGTGAATTAAATGAAAAAACTATAGATAAAATTATCACATATGCTGCTGATTCAGGATATCGTATTACAGGAAAATGTGAAGATGGATATACTGGATATAAAAGAGATGGTAAAGAAACAAATGGTAGTGATGCGACAATCTGTGTTATGCCTGTTAATGTAAATGAAAGCATTACTAGTGATACACAAAAGAAATGTGGCGCTAATTGTACTATTGTAGATGATGATTTACCAAATATGTATTATTATAACATAAAATTATTTTATCAAATAGATGCACCTATAATTGGCAATGCCTTAAACTTATCACTTAAAGCATCTACTAAAACACTATATACTGGGGAAGCATCATGAGACAAACAGTAGGTAATACATTTATAATTAAATTAGTAATAATATTTACTCTACTATTTTCTGCGTTTTTAGCACTAGCAATTACTTACAATAAAATATTTAAAATGAAAAATGAAGTAGTAAGCATTGTTGAAAAGTATGAAGGTGTTAATACGACATCTACCAATATTATTAAGAATTATTTTGAGTATATAAACTATCGAACTACTAATTATTGCCCAAATAGCATGTATGATAATTCAAATAATGTGTATGGTATTACAAATGATGGAGTTAATGAAATGGCTAGTCAAGATAAAAAATATTTAATGTGTTATTATAAAACTAAAAAAAGTAATACAACAGAAAATGTTAGGCAATATGTTTACAATGTTGTGGTATTTTATAAATTTGACTTACCTGTACTAGGTGATTTAGCTACATTTGCTATAACTGGTCAAACTAAAGCAATTATTGAATAGAAAGGATCTAATAATATGAATGTAATTGTATCAAATAAATATCAAGCTTTATTAGGAACTCTTAATATAGATGTTATAAAGTCAATTAACGGAGTATTTGAGCCTATTGACTTAATTAATCAATTTACTAACTTCTATTATAATAGAATGATTCTTGATATAACAGCAATAAAAAATTATGAAGATATAAATGTTATTAGACAATTATCTTTAAATCTAGATATGAGCAAGGTTATCTTATTATTAGATGATTCTGCTAAAGTAAATTCTTCAAGTTATTTATCTCAACTTGTAAGTATGGGTATCTATAATTTTACTAGAAATATAGATGCTATTAAATTCTTAATAGCTAATCCAAATACTTATAAAGATGTTGCTAAGTATCAAAGATTAGATGGTTTTACTGAAGAAGAATTAAAAGAAGAAGAAAAGAATTTTAATTTAAAATTAGAACAAAGAGTAATAGGGTTTAAAAACGTAACAGATCATGCTGGTGCTACTACTCTTGTTTATATGTTAAAAAAACAACTTGAAAGTAATTATAAAGTTAAAGCAGTTGAAATAAATAATAACGATTTTGAATACTTTAATGAAGAAGGGCTTGAAAGTGTAGATTTTATTAATGCTAGTTTTACAATTCAAAATCTTAGTGATTACGAAGTTGTACTTGTAGATCTAAATGATGCAGAAGAAACTTTATGTAATGAAGTAATCTATTTAATAGAGCCTGGTATAATTAAATTAAATAAATTAATAAGAAATGACCCTACTATATTTGATAAATTGTATGGTAAGAAAATAGTATTAAATAAAAGTATATTAGATGATGGAGATGTCACTGATTTTGAAAGAGAAAGTGGTAGCAAGATATTCTTCAATATGCCATGTCTAGATGAAAAATTAGATTATAATAAGAAGGTAAATGACTTTTTAGTAGCTCTTGGTTTTTCAAGAATGGGTAATACATCTAATGGTGGTAATATATTTAATATATTTGGTTAACATATTAGTGTTAAGTTTTGTTAAAATACTTGACACTTAACTAATTATTAGATAAAATTTAGGTAAGAGAAGGAGAGATTTTTATGGAAATTTTAGGTTTTTGTTCTGAAACTGCTAGTATTTGGATGATTTTAGGTTACCTTGTTTTAATTATTAAAATAGTTATTCCTTTACTATTAATCGTATTTGGAATGATCGACTTAGGAAAAGCAGTTATTGCTAGTAAAGATGATGCAATTAAATCTTCAGTTAGTTCATTAGTTAAAAGATTTATTGCTGCTATCGCAATATTCTTTGTTCCAACTTTAGTTAGTGCTGTATTCAATTTAATTGGAGTTGTTGCAGAAGGACAAGACGCTAATGTTTGTGTTCAATGTGTTACAAATGTGGGATCATGTAATACTAAGGATGACAAATATAAAGTGATAAAAGGCAACGATTCAAAAAGTAACGATACAAAAAGTAATAATAAATAATAGCTTCGGCTATTTTTTATTTTGATAAAATCTCTAAGTATGATATAATCATATTGAGGAATAGAGTATGAAAAAGAAATATGTTTTATATGGTTTATTATTAATATTAATGTTTGTTGTGCTTACACCAAGTGTTTATGCTGCAGAAGAGCTACATTTCTGTAATCAAGATAGTTTAAAAGCATTTATATTTATTGGAAATATTATAAATGTTATTAAAATCGTTATACCATTAATAATAATTATTTTAGGGATGGTTGATTTTGCAAGAGCAATGATTTCAAATGATGATAAAGCTACTGCTTCTGCTGCTAAAAGTTTAATTCAAAGACTAATAGCAGGTATTATTGTGTTCATAATACCTTCAATTTGTTATGGAATAATGCATTTAATATTCCAAGAAGATTTTGATAACTACGGTAATATGGCATGCACTAAATGCATTTTACGAGTTAGTGAATGTGATTATGATACTATGTCTGGTAGTTTACCAGAAAAATAATATAGAACGGGTTGATACTAGTGGAATTCAATGAATTTATATATAGAATACTTGTTGCTTTTGGTTTAAGTTTTCTAATAGGAATAGAAAGACAATATAGAAATAGACCAGTAGGTCTAAGAACTTCAATATTAGTATGTATTGGAGCTTTCCTTTTTGTAAGTTTTTCATTTAATGTTGGCAGTACAGACTTATCTCGTATTGCATCTCAAGTAGTTACAGGAATTGGTTTTCTAGGAGCAGGAGTAATACTTAAAGATGGAAAAAATATTAGGGGACTTACAACTGCTGCGACACTTTGGTGTGTTGCAGCAGTAGGTGTATTATGTGCTGGTGGGGCAGTCAAAGAAGCAACATTTGGAACAATTATAATTTTATTTTCTAATACATTACTTAGATATATTAATGCCCTTTTACAAGAGTATACTGAAACTAAAAAAACTCATTCTAAATATGAAATTGAGTTTATTATGAGTGATAAAGATGTATCTAAAATTAAAAATAATATCTTAGATTTTATAAATTCAAATAAGGATTATTGTGATCTTGTTAGTTATGAATGTAATGATTCATTAAATGGAGATAAAATGAATATAGTTCTTAATATAAACAAGAATAAAGCTACTATCCTAGAAAATTATTTAAATGAAATAAATAAGAAGCATAACTTTATAGCGTATAAATTAACAAAAATAATGGATATTAAAGATATAGACGATAGTGATGAATTATAAAAGGGGGATATAAAATTGAATGACTTTATTATAAATGTAATGAATAACTGGGGTTATACAGGCATATTATTACTAATTATGATAGAGAATTTATTTCCACCAATACCCAGCGAAGTAATCTTAACTTTAGCTGGTTTTTTAACTTTAGAAAGTAAGATGACTATTTTAGGGGTTATAGTTATGTCTACTATAGGGTCTTTATTAGGCGCTATTGTCCTTTACTTATTAGGACGACTACTTAATATAGATGTTCTTATAAAAATAGCAAGTGGTAAAGTAGGAAAGGCACTAGGATTCAAAGTTGAAGATATTAAGTATGCTGATAAATGGTTTATAGATAAAGGATACAAAACAGTTTTCTTTTGTAGATGTATTCCCATAGTCAGGAGTCTAATAAGTATACCAGCAGGCATTGCCAAAATGTCATTTGTTAAATTTTTAACTTATACATTATTTGGTAGTTTAATATGGAATACTACCTTAGTATTTATTGGAACTTATGCTGGAGAGAAAAAAGATATATTATTGCACTACTTTGATAGTACGACAGAAATATTGTTATTAATTATTATGTTATTAACAATTATTGGAATAATAAAATATTTTAAGAATAAAAAAAAGATTTTTTAATCTTCCTTTAATAAAACTATAGTATCTTATAGGTACAGAAGGGAAGTGAGAAATGAATAAGAAGTCATAAATACATAATATTCTAAAACAACTAAATAATAATAATTTTAATCGTACAACTATACAAAGAACGTGATTTAGCGTTCTTTTTCAATGCCCTGATAAGTATTTCTTTTAACCATTTCTTTATCTATATCATTAAGTACTACAAATTTCTTTAAAAGCCAAGAAGGCGCTATTAAGTTTTCTTTAACTGGATCTCCAGTAATTCTTTCAATAACTACTTTACTATCTAATCTTTCTAATTGTTTAATAACTATGTCAATGTATTCATCTTTTTCTAGCAAATGAAATTCATTATTTAAGTACATATTAGCTATCTCAGTATTTTTTTCTATAAATAACATATGTATCTTTAAACCTTCAATATTTAATTTATTTAAAAAATCTATTGTATTTAGCATATCTTCTTCTGTTTCATTAGGAAGTCCATTAATAATATGCGCTACTACAAATATATTTGATTTATGAAGTTTATTAATACATTCTTCAAATTCTTCTTTAGTATGTCCCCTTTTAATATTTTTTAGAGTATTATTATTACTAGATTGTAACCCAAGTTCTACAGTTAGAAAAGTTCTTTTATTTAAATCATCTAAATAATTATAGATATCTTCACTAATGGAGTCAGGCCTAGTTGATATGCTTATACCCACAACATTATCTATCTTAAGTAATTCTTTTATTAAAGGTTCTAAGGAATCTCTACTACAATTAGTATTAGTACCTGTTTGAAAATAAGCTATATATAAACTATCAGGCCATTTCTTTTCTAGAACTTTAACGTTATTATAAAATTGTTTAACTATACTATCTTTACTATTAATAATATTAGATTTACTTTGATTACTACAATAAATACATTTACTGTTATTAGGACATCCAAAACCAGCATCCAAAGGAACTTTAAATACTTTTTTGCCAAACTTATTTCTTAAATAATAGTTAAGTGTATGGTATTTTTTATTATCTAAAGTATATTCAAACATTTTCCTTCACCTGTAGATTATTATAATATAATTTTATAAATAAATATATATGTATTTTAATTAGCCAAAATGTAAAATGAAATTTCCTTTTTTTGTAAAAAATAGATTTCTAATTGTTATCTATTGTATTCTAAGGTATAATATTAAATAGAATTGGAGAAGATAAAATGGATCCTGTATTTTATAATTTATTTGGATTTGATATAAGATGGTATTCAGTATTAATATTAACTGGAGTAGTAGTAGGTATATTTTTACTTATAAGAGAAGGAAAAAGATTTAATATAGATAAAGATTTCTTATTCAATATGGCATTCTGGGTATTAATTTTTGGTTTTCTAGGAGCAAGATTATATTACTGCTTATTCAACTTCGATTTATATAAAGACAACCCAATAGATATTTTAAAAATCTGGGAAGGTGGACTTGCTATTCATGGTGGTATAATTTTTGGATTTATTACTTTGTGTGTATATTGTAAAAAATATGAATTTTCTATTGCTAAAATGTGTGATATGACAGTGGTACCTGTAATACTTGCTCAAGCTATTGGTAGATGGGGTAACTTCTTTAATAATGAAGCTCATGGTCCAGCAGTATCTTATTATACTTTAAAAGAAATGCATATACCTGACTTTATTATAAGTGGTATGAATATTAATGGGATTTATTATCATCCAACATTCTTTTATGAATCTTTATGGTGCTTTGTAGGTTTTATTGCATTACTATTCATAAGAAGATATAAATACTTAAAGAAGGGTATGCTTTCATGTATATATGTAATGTGGTATTCAGTAGGTAGATTTTTAATTGAATCTCTAAGAACAGACTCATTAATGTTCGGGGCATTCAAACAAGCTCAAATACTGTCAATAGTGTTATTTGTAATTGCTCTATGTGTATTTATGGTATTAAGTAGAAAGAGTAGATTTGAAGACTTATATAATGAAGATCAAGTTAACGCTATTAAATTTTAGGAGGATATATGTTTGATATTATAGTAATTGGAATGGGTATAAGTGGAATAACTGCTGGTATATATGCTAAAAGAAGTAACTTAAATGTTTTACTTCTAGATAAAAGTGCTCCTGGTGGACTATTAAATAATATTGATATGATTAGTAATTATCCAGGATTTTCTGATATAAAAGGAGTTGATTTAGCATTTAATTTATTTGAACAAGTACAAAATGTAGGTGTCCCTTATAAGTTAGAGAACGTAATTTCTTTAGAAAAACAAGATTCAAAGTTTATAGTAACTACTGATAACTCTAAGTATGAAGCTAAAAATATAATATTAGCAACTGGTACAAGACCTAAGTTTCTAGGGCTTGATAATGAAAAAGATTTACTAGGTCGTGGTTTAAGCACATGTGCTGTCTGTGACGGAACATTCTATAAGGGTAAAGATGTATGTGTAGTTGGTAATGGTAATAGTGCCTTACAAGAATCTTTATATTTATCTAAGATAGTTAATAAAATATATTTGCTTAATAGAAAAGATACCTTTAAAGGAGAAGATTACTTAATAGATAAAGTTAAAAGTACTCCTAATATTGAAATAGTATCTAATGTATCTATAAAAGAATATAACGAAACAGATGGTAAAATAGAAAGTGTAATTCTTTCTAATGATGAAGAAATAAAATGTAGTGGAGTATTTATTTATATTGGATACAAAGCTAATACTGACTTAGTTAATAACTTTAATATAACTAACGAAGATGGAAGAGTATTAGTTGATAATAATATGGAAACTAGTGTTAAAGGACTATTCGCAACAGGAGATGTTAATGATAAAGGTCCATATCAATTAATAAGTGCCGCTAATGACGGTATGATCGCAGCAATGTATATTGACAAACATATTTAGAATTGATAAAATTAATTTGTAAATTAAAAGAGTATATGCGATATTTTACTCGCAAATTTATTGGCCCAGATATTTTATAACTATAGTTATAAAGTTCTCTCTCAGTATACTGAAATCACTACTGGGGGGGGGGCGAGAAACAAACTTGAAGTTTAATAAGTATACAAAGGCCATATTGGCTTTTTTAATTTTCTAGAAGAGAAGGGAAATTATGAAAAAATTAAACAAAAAACAAGTTATAATGTTAACTATCACATTATTAATTCTTTTAATTGGTAGTACTTATGCCTATTTTAGTATTCAGGCTAGTAATGATCAAACAGGGGCAAAGGTAGCAGGTAAAGCAAACAACTTAGGAAATCCAACAATGCAAATTAAAACATCTAAGTTATATCTAAATTTAGA
>CAKOMQ010000010.1 GCA_934096715.1 uncultured Bacilli bacterium | reverse complement strand
AAAAATTTCGGGCTAAAATTAATATCAATTATCTTCTTTTACTATCAAGATAATCTTATCAAATTTGATTATGAATTGCAATAAAAATATTGATATTTCACACAATTAATTGTACACTCAATTCAGATAAAAACATTTTGAAAGTGATAAAAAATGGCCAAATACTTTTTAGAAGACTAAAACCAAGATAAAATTTTATCTTGGTTTATTTCTTATCAAATATATTATGATTATTTATAAAGTTATCTCTACTCTTTAAAGTATTTCGATCACTCGTATCATTTCTTAAACGCATAAGTTCTATATTGTAGCCAAATGAACTATCAGTATCTAACTTATATAAACTATTAAATCTATCATCAAATAAGTCACTAGATTTATAATAATATTCATTATACTTTTTCATTTATTTCACCTACACTTAGTATGAAATAATTTAGAAAAAAAATACCTTGATTATAATAAATCTTGGTATTTTTTTTCATTAGCTTTAATTATTTTTCTCTCTTTTATTGCCTTATCTATAAGACTTTCATAATCAAAAGTTTTCTCATATATAACACATTTATCTTCTTCTGGATTAATAACAGGATGATCTGGTACAAATATAGTACAACAATCTTCATATGGAAGAATACTAGTTTCATAAGTACCAATAGATTTAGCTATATCTATAATTTCTAATTTATCTAAACAAGCAACAGGTCTTATAACCGGAGTACTAACTACTTCATTAATAACTTTCATACTCTTTAAAGTTTGACTAGCTACTTGTCCAATTGACTCTCCATTTATAATTATGTCAGCTTTAGTATTCTTAGCTACTCTCTCACTAATTCTATACATCATTCTTCTCATAATAGTAACTAAATATTCATGGGGAATATTCTTATAAATATTCTCTTGTATCTCAGTAAAATTAATAACATGTACATTAACATTATGTCCATATTTACTTATAATACTTGCAAGTTCTATTACTTTATTACGTGCCATATCACTTGTATGTGGTGGACTTTCAAAATAGATAGCGTCTATATTAACACCACGTTTCATTGCTAAATATCCACTTACTGGACTATCAATACCACCACTTAACATTAAAAGTCCTTTACCTAAAGTACCAACTGGATATCCCCCAATACCACGAATACTGTCATGATATATTAAAACTTCTTCATTTCTTATTTCAATATTAATAAGAAGTTCTGGTGAATGTACATCTACTTTAATATTAGGAATATTCTTAAGTAAATACCCACCAACTATCCTTGATACTTCTGTACTCTTAATAGGATAAGTTTTATCACTTCTTTTAGTTTCTACTTTAAAAGTATTAAATCTAATATTCTTAATATTATTAAGAACATTATCTTTAATACTATCTATATCTTTATCATTATATTTTTCACATACTACTATTTCATGTATTCCAAATATATTCTTAAGTTTATCTACTACAGTAGTATAATCATTATTAAGTACTTTAATAAACATTCTTCCAAAATCATAAGATACTTCTATATTATCAATACTTTTTTCTATATTACTTTTAAGTACTTTAATAAAATAATTCTTATTATTCTTCTTAGTAGATAATTCTCCATACTTTATAAATATTTCTTTCATACTCTTCCCCCTGTAACCAAATTATTTAAATTATTATATTCTTTCTCAAATACTTTAAGAAATTCTTCTACATCTTTATGTCTAGTTAAATGAGATAAACTAATTCTAATAGTAGATTTACTTCTTTTAATATCATCATATACTGCCATAACACTACTAGAAAGCTCATTAGAAGAACAAGCTGTATTAGATCCTACAAATATATCATGCTTATCAAGAGCATGTATTAAACTTTCAGCTTTAACATTATCTAGACTTATATTTAATATATGGGGTATAGAATACTTAGTACTATTTATCTTTATACCTTCCATATTACTTAGTTTTTTCTTAATACTTTCATTTAATAAAGTTATATATTTCTCTCTAGAATCTATATCATTTATAGCAATCCTTACAGCTTTGCTTGCCGCCACTATTAAAGGAAGTGCTGGAGTACCAGGTCTTAATATATTAGTTTTACCACTACCTAATATTATAGGATTCATTCTTACTTGATTATTCTTATAAAGTATTCCAATTCCTTTAGGACCATATATTTTATGAATAGATGCACTAGCTATATCTACATCAAAAAAACTTATATTAGTTTTACCAAGAGCTTGTGTTATATCAGAATGAAATAATGTTTTATCATTTTCTTTTTTAATTATTTGTCTTAACATCTTAAGTGGTTGTCTAATACCCAACTCAGAATTAACAGCACATATACTTACTAAGATAGTATCTTCTCTAATAAGACTTCTTAAATGATCAAAATCTATTAAACCATCTTGATCATTATTAACATAACTTATTTCAAAACCAATACTATCTAAATAATCACAAATACTATAAATACTAGGATGTTCTAATTTAGATACAATTATATGTTTACCATATTTATGATTAGCCATACATACACCTATAAGTGCCATATTATTACTTTCAGTAGCACCACTAGTATAAATTATTTCACTATCCATTACATTAAATATATCACTTATTTGTTTAGTAGCACTATTAAGTAAATCTAAAGACTTAGCACCCAACTTATGAATAGAATTAGCATTACCAATAAACTCTTTACTAGTCTTAACATAAGTATCTAATACTTCATCATTTAGTGGTGTAGTAGCACTATAATCTAAATATATCATTTATTTCACATCCTTAATTATCATACTCTTCTAATAGTCTTTTATGTATACCAGGTTCTACTATATTAATCGCATTAATAGCATTCTCTAAACTATTTTTAAAGTTTCCCTTATAGAATGAACTTTCTGCCTTTTGTAAACCAAAATCTACTTCTCTATTAATTCTATATCTATTTCCATATACAATAGCAGTTTCAGCCATACTTGCAGTTTTAACAGTTTCATTAATAGTATTATATACTTTAAGTACTAAATCTCTTGCTGTATCTACACGCATATTTAACACCTTTATACTTATAGGTCTCTTATCTAATTCTTTAACCATCTCATTAATAGCGATAGTTGCTTCACTTAATTCAACATAATAATTTTTAGGTATTACTGGTAACTTATAACTTCTTACTTTTTCTTTAGATTGTCTTAAAATATCTTTAATTTCATTTAACTGTTCTCTTGCTCTATTTTCATCTTCTTTTAAACTACCTAAAGTCCTTAAAGTTATATTTAACTTATCTTCTGCTTTTTGTAATTTAACATTAAGAGTTTCCATTTCTTTACTTAATCTAGAATACGCTAATAACTTACTTCTTTCCATCTCAACTATTCTATCATAACTTTCTCTAATAGTCATAAAATCATTCTTAATATTTTCAATTACACTAACTTCTTCATCAGTTAAATCATAACTATATTTAATATCATCTATTTTTCTATACAATTCATTATTTATTTTTTCTAACTTACTTACCTTTAATAAGATACTTCTTTTTAATTCTTCATATAATTTCTTACTTATTCTTTCTTTATCAAAATCACTATATAAAGTATCAAAATAATCTAATATAGTTTTAAGTTCAAAAACAGAATCCACTACATTTAAAACATTTAATCTTGAATAGATATCACTTATCTTCTTATTAGCTTCTTCTATATTATATGGAATATTTAAATACTCAATATTATATCCTTCATGAGTCATCTTTTTACTTATACTAGTTATTTCATCTATTCTTTTAGGTATTAAATTACCAGCAAGACTAGTAATTGTTTTACACTCCCTAATAACTATTTTTAAGTTTCCAATCGTATCATCAATAGCCTTAACTACTTTACCTACTTCTAAGTAATCATTATTATCCATACATGCTTCAAAAGTAGAAAATAACTTATCTATATTTTCAAATTGTAACTCAATAGGTGTTTTAATTATTTCAAAATCCATTATATTAGTATTATAATTATTAAGTATTTCTCTATATTCAGCTTTTAATTTTATAATAGTTTCCCTATTTCTTTCTTCACTCAAAGTTATTTCTTTTATTTCTTCAAGTAAATTATCTGCCCTAGTCTTAAGAAGATTAATTTTATTCTCTGCATTTAAAATATCCTTATTTAATTTAGAATATCTCTTTTCATGAAATTCATCTTCTATTTCTATAATATCATCAGTAACCTTAGGTATTTCTTTATCCTTTATTTCATCAAATCTACTTACCCATTCATTATACTTTTCTTTTAAATCTTCATTATTAATAAGAGCTTCTGCTTTATTTAATTCACTTAAAATACTAGCAGAGATAATTAAATTCTTTTCTCTTTCTAAGTTATTTATTTCATCTAATATTTTCTTATTATTTCTTTTATTAAATAATACTAGGACTATTCCAATTACTATAATAGTAACTAAATATATTAAACCTGCTATTAATAAAAAAGTCTCTTTACTCATCCCTACCACCTATAATAATTATTCTACCACATAATCCTTTATTATTAAATACTAATCTAAGAAAAAAAGACTCCCAATTATTGAGAGTCATATATATAAAGACCTACTAAATAAGATAGATAGAAAGATGTTAGTAGGTTCTTTATAATTTAGTTAATTAAGGAATTATGACAAACGGATTATCAAATGTTCCTTCAGAATCATCAGTAATAACAGTATATTTAGAAATAAAGAATGTTGGTCTAATATAACATAAATCTGTGTCTTTTATTGATTTTACAAAGCCATCAGCAGCAATTGAAAATACAGATGTTTCATAATCATCATAATATCCGGCATCCATTGTAAGTTCTTGTCCATTCGTATAATTATTAATATCATCATCCGTAAAATAGTGAATCCAACTGTCTAAATACAAAACTCGATTATTATTTGAATTAATATAACTACCTTCAGTATAAGTTGTATCACCAAGTGAATATGCATAATCACTCACTTTTATTAATCCATATTTTCCTTGATACATTCCTGATAAAAATCCAGTTGGATTATAATATGCAGTATCAAGAGAAACAATGTCTGGAATCGACATTACAGACTGAAAATAATTTTCTGGATTATTGTAATGTGCACTTGAATCACTAGCATTATAAGTAGCCCACTCCCTATTACTTATAATTAAATTACTCCATGTAGAATTTTCAAAGTAATCATAAGATAAAGCGGAAAATATAGTTCCATTATTTAGCTGTTGATATATATCTGAATTATTAAAAAGATTTTGAGTACCACTACTAGAATTATTCCATTGATATCCTTTGTTCATCAATGCATAAGCTTTAATCAATTTAAAATCTGTATCTCCAAATAAGCCAATTACTCTATATAAATATTTTTCCTTATTATTGATACATTCATCTTTATCAGATGTACCAAAGCAAATGAAGTTAGATGGTGTTGATTTATCTGTGAAAGTTCCTGATCCAATTACACGTTTTGAACCATCATTAATCCCAAATTCATGTAAATCAAGAATACCAGTTAAATATCTAGGTTGTTTATAAATTACCGAAGAATGTGCTATATATCCTGCATCATCTGTTACATGTACGTAATAAGATCCAGAATTACCTAAATTATGCGTAAAATTGGAATCAGAAATGCTCCACCAAGTACAATCATTAATAGTTGCTTTTTGATTGACACAATATTTTTTGGGTTTACCGTTTCCAGCCGTAATTGTTGCATATAAATTTGTACCAGAAACTGTAGCACTTACCTTTAACTTAGAACTACCGGCATTATCATCTGTAATTATAAACGGATTTTCTAAAGAACCTGCTCCTAATGCTGTTACATTTTCAGTAAGATAGAAGACTGGACGGACACCATACGAAATGTTCACGCTAAGACTAGAGTTGACTCCGCCCTTAATTGCTACATACCACGCAGTGAAACGACCAACATTTGTTCCAACACGAGCAAGTGTCCATTCATAAGTGCTTTTTGTTGTATCATTATTACTTTGATGCATCCATCCTGTTTTTAACAATTCTGTGTTTGCACCAGTTCCTGTTGTTAGTGCTAATGCACTTGACCCTAATGATAATGCATAATCACTTGCGTACATTAATCCTATCTTTGCACTTGGTGTTGTCCATTCTCCACCATTACAGTTTATTGCACCACTATCGGAATTTATACATAGTGTTCCTGTAGATGCCTTATGCATTTCATTTAGATATATTCCTTTTGGACTGCTTTTGTAATAACTAGTGTTATTTGTTTTATCTTCAGCTGATTTTGTATTTACTGCACTCCATGTCCAATTTTCTATTTTATTTGACCATGTTGTGTTTTGCAAATAATCATAGGTTGTATTCGTTAGGAAATAATTTCCATTTAATCCTTTATACATATCACTGTTTTCCCAAGCAACATCAGTTTGATAGTTTGCATTCCATGCATATGTCGAACCAAGTTGTTTATATTTTATTAATTTTACATGGTTATCTCCATTTGCATCTGAGAATACTCCTAATACTCTATACATGTATTTATCTTGGTTTGCTGTACATTCTGATTTGTTATTTGTACCAAAACATATAAAGTTATTTGGATTAGTACTAGTTCCTACTGCCCCACTTCCTGTATATCTATAGCCATCTCCTTCTAAATTACTTTGCCATAGGTTACCTGAATCAATTAATTGATCTGCAAAAGTAGTAGACTTATATTTATCAAAATATAAATAACACATACTTGTTTCTGATACTTTAACTGTAGCTTTCTTTTTATCTTGATCGTATAAAAGAGAATCTTCTATTGGTTTACCATTTGAAGACATACATCCTGATTTAGTTTGATTATAAAAGTATTCATAACCAGGAAAAGTAGAATTAGTACTTTCTTGATAATTACCATTATTGTCTTCTATCATAACTGCAAATAAATCACTACTAGAAGTAGATGCACCAACGATATACTTATCTAAATTTTTATTTCCATAAGAAACACCTGCAACTACTAATAATGATAACTCTACTACAATTAAAAGAATAATTAATACATTTTTATTATTAATTCTTTTAAAATTAAATTTGTTTTTCAAAAAAATTCTTTTCATATTTGCTTCCTACCTTATCTATAATAAATAATATAATATTTTTTAAATAAAAGCAAGATGTCAAAGCAATATTTAAGTATTTTAATTAACTAATATTTTTTCAAATAGATTATCAACACTCATATCAAGAATATATATACCACTTTTTATTAATTCATTATCTAGTACTAAGATAACTCCTAATGATTTATTATCTACTTTATATAATTTAATTGAATAACTATAAGTATTATTATCTGTATAATAAATACTTATATACTTATTATTACCTGTATAAGATAATTCTTTATTATTATTCTTCTTTAATTTACTACTCTTTAATATATTAATAAACTTATTAATATCAATATTCTTTTTACTTGATTTACAATTATCATTTTTACAAGTAATATAATCTACTAAAGATAAATCACTACTCTTTAAATCTTTATACCAAGTATCATCTAAATCACTTAAGTATTCACATACATTACCTATTTCATATTCAATAGATATCTTCTTTATAAAAGAATCACTAATAGAATACTTAATTATACTTTTATCTATACTTTTATCATAATAGTATTTATCACATTTTTCTAAACTATTTAAATACTTATTAATACTATTATTAAGTGATTTACTTGTTCTTATACTATATAAATTATCATTTTTATAATAAGTAAATAAAGGTATTTTAAATCCATTATAATTAGACTTAAAAAAAGTCTTATTAAATACAAATAAACTAACTATTAAAACAATTATACATAATAAAATAAATTTTATATTCTTTTTCATATTACCACTAGTACTATTATAGCTTAATAGTACTCTTAAGTAAATTTAAAACTTCACTACTTTACATTAAAGAATTCTTCTAAAGTTTTATTTTTCTTATATAAATAATTAGCTAAATTACCTATATATCTATAATGCCATGGTTCATATTTATATCCTGTTATATTTTCTTTACCTAAAGGATATCTTAATATAAAACCATACTTATAACTATTTTCTCTTAACCATTTAAATTCCATATTATAATCATCAACATTAAAGTATGGATCATGTAAACCATCTTTAATAAAACCAACATCTATTGCTAGTCCAGTTTGATGTTCAGAATATCCTGGGAGTGCTAAAGTTATTCCAACATTATTGGGTTCTAATTTATTTAATTCTTCTTGATAATTATAACTTCTATAACCAGAATCAATTATTACTTCTATATTAGATAATTCTTTATTCAAATCATTAAGCATCCTCTCTGCTTCCTTATAAGTTTTACGTTCTAAATAGATATCTTTATTTATTTTAGATTTAACTTTAACTAAATTAGAAGGTTTATATAACTTAGATAACCCATTATCTTTATTAACTAATATTAAATAATTCATATATTCACCCATTAAATTATATTTTATAGTATGAAAAACATTAAAAAAAACATATTAAAAATGTGATATATATGGAAAATATTGTAAATAATATAAAAAACTTATTTAAAGATAATACTGACTTAGTTATAAAGAAAATAGATTATAACTTATTTAATAAAATATATGTTATCTATTTAGAAACTCTTACTAGTAGTGATAAAGTTAATTCTTATATACTAAATAATCTAAGTATATATACTTATCTTAATAATAGAAAGATTAAAAAACTAAATAGTATTATAAGTGGTCCTAAAAGTATTATAAATATAGATCCTAGTAATATAGAATTTTATATTTATAATGGATATACTATTGTAATAAATAATAATCATATTATTGGAATTGAAACAAAAAAAGAATTATCAAGAAATATATCTACAGCAAATTTAGAACAAACAATTAAAGGACCCCAAGATGCTTTTACTGAAAATATTGAAAGTAATATGGGTCAAATAAAAAGAAGAATTAAAACTACTAAACTTAAAAATAAAGACTTATTTATTGGAAGAAGAACTAAAACTAAACTAAGTATTCTTTATATAGATGATATATGTAATTTAGATATTATAAATAATATAGAAAACTTACTTAATAAATTAGATGTAGATGGAGTACTAGATTCTAGTCAGATAGCGCACTTTATAGATGGAGAAAATAAAACTATATTTCCTACTATTAAACAAACAGAAAGACCAGATGTTGTTTGTAAAGCTTTACTAGAAGGAAAAGTAGCTATTATTCTTGATACTAGTCCTTTTGTTTTAATTTTACCAGCTTATTTTATAGACTTTATAAATCCAATAAGTGATACCTATACTAAAAGTATTAATGTAAACTTCTTAAAGTTCTTAAGACTAGCATGTTTTATTCTTTCTATGATTACTCCAGCAATATACTTATCACTTGTTAACTATAATCAAGAAACTATACCTACTAGTTTACTTATTAATTTTTCTACCCAGCGTGTTTCTCTTCCCTTTCCAACTATAATAGAAGCTCTTATCATGTTATTTATAGTAGAAATATTAAGAGAAAGTGACATTAGATTTCCATCTAGTTTTGGTTCATCTATCTCAGTACTAGGAGCTTTAATTCTAGGAGATGCCGCTGTTAGTGCAGGTATTGTATCTCCTATCATGATCATTATTATTTCTCTTACATTTATATCAAGTCTTTTATTTACTGAATTAGAACTATCTAATGCCCTAAGAAACTATCGTATATTATTCTTAATATTAGCTGGTTTTCTAGGTCTATATGGAGTATTTCTAGCTTTAATAATCTTCTTTACTAATATCTTAAGTATTAAAACAATAGATAAACCATATTTTGCCCCTATTATCCCATTTGATAAATATTATTTTGAAGAATCAGTAACTAAAATACAAGATAAAAATCACACTAAAAGAAGTATTCTTACTACTAATAAAAACTTTACAAGGAGAAAAAATCTATGAAAAAAATAATTATACTTCTAACTTCTATTCTTCTACTTGGTGGTTGTTATGATAACATTGAACTTAATCAACTCTATATTGTAACAGGTATAGGAATAGATTATCATGATGACTACTATTATGTTACTTATGAAATACTAAATTCTAATAAAGAAGGAGATTCAGTATCTACAGGTAACTTAGTCGTATCAGGACGTGGTAAAACAATTAATAATGCTTTTTTTGATGTTAATAGATTAGTTAATAAAAAACCTTTCTTTAGTCACTTAAAGACTGTTGTTTTAAAAGATACAATAGAAAAAAAACATTTAAAAGAAGTAGTAGAATTCCTAATAAGAAAAAATGATGTAAGAGATGAATTTAATCTAGTTTATACTGACTCTGATATAGAAGAATTATTTACTAACACTAACGACACTATTAAAGTGGTAAGTTTAGAAATAAATGAACTATTAAATAATGGTAATAATACTATTAATCCCGCTATTAATGAACCATTCGAAAATACTTTATCAAAAATAATTAGTAAAAAACAAGATATAATATTAAATAACATTATTATAGAAGATAAAACTACTAAGATAAATGGTTCATATATATTTAACAACTATAATATAGTAGATAAAATTAATAATGATGAAGCTTATATATATCTACTTCTTAATAATGAAGCTCGTAGTAGTAGCTTTAATACTAAATATAAAGATGGATTCTTAGGTATCTCAGTAACTGATAGTAAAATAGATTACTCTATTAAAAATAATACTATCGAAGTTACTGGTAAAATAAATGCTTTATTAACCAATAATACAAGTGATTTAGATTTAACAAAATATAAATCACTAAGAAAGATTAATTCTAGGTTTAAACATATATTAGAAAAAGATATTGAAGATTTTATAAAAAAACTTCAAAATAACGAAAGTGATATATTAGGGTTAACAAAAAAATATTATAAACAAACTAAAATTGATGATAAAAACTTATGGAAATACTTAGATATATCTATAAATATAGATTTAACAGTTAATAGAAAAGGTTTAATATTTGAGGTGAACAATGAAAAATAAATTAATATTATTTTTATCTTGTAATCTATTTATAGGTGCAGCTTTCCATTTGATGTACGTAAAAGTAAATCAAAATGCCTATATATCTATAATACTAGGAACTCTCTTAGGTATATTAAATATCTATATATTTAATAAATTAAAAAATAAAAATAATAATAATATTTTTTTTAAAGTTTTATTTATATTATTTAATTTATATATAATACTTCTTACTCTTACAATAATTCCCTTATTTGTAAACTCCTTCTATTTAGTTGAGTCTCCTAAATGGTTAATACTTACTCCTTTTTTAGGAGTAAGTATGTATATAGCTTACAAAGGTAAAAATACAATATGTAAATTATCTAATTTAGTATTTATAATTAATATATTCTTAATACTTACAACATTCTTATTATTAACAAAAAGTTTTAAATTAGAAAATATTTTACCTATCCTTGATACAAGTAGTATGAATATATTTAAATCATCTATTATTTATAGTTCTTTCTCTTCTATTCCTATTATTACCACTATAAATTATGGAAATGACTCTTCTAGTAATTACAAGTTATATATATTTTCATCTTTTATCCTTCTTATAATTTCGATAGCCACTACTTTATCACTAGGACCAGACCTTATAAATACTTATAGTTTTCCTTCTTATATGGTGCTTAAAAAGATTAATATTCTAGACTTTATTGAAAACATAGAAAACTTCTTAGCTTATATATGGTATTTTAATTTTATTATTACATTAGCTGTTAGTTCTCTTAATATAAAAGAATCTGTTAACAATAACAAGTTCATATACTATATAATTATTCTATTTATTTATTATTTATCTATTAATATCTTCGGAGAACACTATTCTTATACAAAATATATCTTTGATATATTCCCAGTAGTTTCCTACTCTTTCCTAGGTATAATAGTTATTTATATTTTATTTAATAGAAAAACTAATAATCAATAACTGACTATTAGCTTTTTTATTATTCTACAATCATATATGGATTATTTATACTACCATCACCATCCATTGTGATTTTAACATTGTTTGTAAGATAGAATACCGGACGTATGGCATATATGGTACTATGCACTCCAGCACTTGATAATCTAATTGAAATAAATATTGACCATGCATAATAATAGCCACCGCCACCATCGCCAAATCTAGATATAGTAAATTCACTACTATCACTAGCATTATTATTGTCAGGAAATATCCATCCTTCTTTTAAAATATTTTGATTAGCAAATGTTCCACCAGTAATACTTAGTGACTGATTCCCTAAAGTAAGAACAGCGTCACTTGCATACATTAATCCTATTTTTCCAGTCGACTGATCCCAATCACCTATCGTACTGGTTTTTCCTGATCTATTCATTTCATGTAAATAGATTTGTTTTGGAGTTAAACCGTTATAATAATCCGGTCCACCATCACTATCAGTTTTTGTATTAACACTAATCCATGACCAATCAGCGATTTTACTTAACCACGTTGTGTTCTGTAAATAATTATAATCATTATTTGTTAAAAAATAACTGCCATTAAGTCCAGCTTTCATATCACTAGAACTCCAAGGTACATCAACTCTATAATCCGCATTCCATTTATATTCTTTGGATATTTGAACATACTTCATTAATTTAACATGATTAACATTACTTTTATCCGAAAATACACCAATTATTCTATACATATATTTATCTTGATTTGCTGTACATTCTGATTTATCTGTTGTACCGAAGCAGATAAAGTTATTTGGATTAGTGTCTGTTCCTACTTCACCAGTTCCAACATACCTGTATCCATCTCCTTCTAGTCCACTTTGCCACAAACTACCAGAATCTATTAAATATTGAGCAATTTCTGCACTCCTGACTGGTTCTTTACAAGAGAAAGCTTTTATATCTCCTTCTGTATAAGGAGTTATTTTTATAGTATAAGAATTATCCACTAAATTATCTTGAGCGTTTGAAGTATTTACAACACTACTAGTAAGTGAAATAGATTGTTTAGTACCAGCAGTTAACCCAAGTAATTCTCCTTTTACTATAATTCCATCAGTAGATGCAAGAATTTCTTTTAATGTAAGTGTTTTATTTCCAATAGTTACTTTAATATCATTATCACTATTATCTGTTATTGCATTTTTAATTGTTGCACTAACCTTATAGGTGTATGTACAGTCTAGTGCTTCATCACCTTCTGGTAACTGAGCAGTCGCAAGTACATAATTTGGATTAGTCTCTAGTGCTAATCCTGACTCATCTTTATTTGCATAGTATGTTTTACCTGCATTTGCTTGACTCATTAAATTTGCATTTAAATTTAAATATAACATACTAGTTTCAGTAGTAAGTGTTGGATTACCAAGCATTCCTGCTTTACCACTAACCTTAGCATTTGATTGATCACTACTACTTTGAATACTAAAGTAAGCATAAGTACTTCCTAATAAAAGTATTAATGCAAATATAATTGATAAAGTTATAATGTATTTCTTTTCCATTTTCATAATTTTTATTTTCCTTTTTCTAAATATTAAAAGAAAGTATAAACTTTCTTAAATCCACCTTGCTATATATAATTTTCTTGTCGTATATTCTTCATAGTCAGAAAATATCTTAATAATAGATAAAACTATATTTTTAAGTATATTATTATCTTTTCTAACCTTTATTTTAACTATCTTCTCTTGAAGTTCTTTTCTAAATTCAAAGTTTTCAATATATATATTTAAAACTCTATCTATTTCATGAGTAGTATCATTATCATCATTTGATAAAACATACTCTTTATATATATTAATTAATTTACTAGTTATATAATCTTCTTTTGTATAATTAAAATTAATAATTTTATTGTAATTAGGACAATTCTTTAATACTTCATTTGATGACATAATACTTCTTACTCCTTCTACCCTATAAACATCATACTATAAATATTAGGTGTAAGTAAAGATGTAACCATAAAATTTTTTTATGTAAAAAAGAATGTAAAAGTTTACACTATTTACATTCTAATTTAATTAATTTGTCTACTACTTCAGCATAAGTTAAACCAATACAACTAAGCATAGCTGGGAATCTACTGTGTATAGTAAAACCAGGTATTGTATTAACTTCATTTAAATAGATATCTCCATTATCTTTAACAAACAAATCTATTCTAGCAAATCCACTGCATTCTAGTATTCTATATACTTCTAAAGCAAAAGCTTTTATTTCTTCTTTTTTATCATCACTAAAATGAGTAGCAGGACATATTATTTCACTAGTACGATTATAATACTTATCATCATATCCAAAGAAACCATCTTTATTCTTAAGAATTATTTCATCTACTGCCCCTACTAACAATTCTTCATTACCAATAACAGCACAACCCACTTCAATTCCTTCAATATTTTCTTCAATAATTATTTTACAGTCATATTTAAAAGCATTCTTAACTGCATCTTCTAATTCATCATAACTGTTAACTTTTGATATACCAAAACTAGATCCAGCACGAAGTGGTTTTACAAACATAGGAAATCCTATTAAGTTAAGTTCATACTTATAATCATTATAATCTTCATAATTATGTATAAGTATTCCTCTAGCGGCATTTAAACCTTTCTTAATAACTAACTCATGTTGAATATATTTATCCATACATAACGCACTTGATAAAGTCTTACATCCTACTAAAGGTACTCCAGATAATTCAATTAATCCTTGTACAGTACCATCTTCTCCATTCTTACCATGAAGTATTGGAAAAAATACATCTATATAAGTTTTCTTTATTTCATTATCTGAATATTCTATAATACCATGATCACTTACATTAGGAGATATAACTACACTCGTACATTCATCTTTACTATACCAAGTATCACTAATTATATTTTCTACACTTCCATAATATCTATACCAATTACCATCTTTAGTAATACCTATTAATACAACTTCATATTCATCACTTATATTAGTAATAATACTATAAGCACTTTCTAAAGAAACTTCATATTCAGGACTATTACCACCAAATAGTACACATACTTTCTTTTTCTTATTCTCCATCTTTTTCACTTCCTTAATTAAGTATATTATATTATAAAACTACATATTAAACAAGTTTGACAACTTTAGTAGAAATATGATATTATAGGTATGTAAGAAACATGACTTAAGTAAAATATAAAAGGAAACACTTGAATGAGTGCCTTCCTAATGAAGAGTTTGACACCCATGTTTGCGAGTGCCTATTTTTTTTTGCAATATCAAAAAAACTTTGCTATAATTTAAACTGGTGAGAATATGGGAAAACTAAAACTTAAAAAGAATGTTCAAAAGTATCTAATAATTATAGTACTTCTAGTTACTATTTGTATATTTGGAATCTCAAAAGGAGTAAGTATTTATAACGAAAAGCAATATAAAAAGACTTATGAATACAAACTTACAAATATTGGCTATACAAAGAAAGATGCTAATATTTTAGAGAAAAATTTATCTAAGAAAGATATTGATGAATTATTAAAAAAAGAAAAAGACACATTTATAGTAGATATTTTAAATGAAAAATACTATATTAAAAAGAAGTATAATGAATATATAGATTTTCATAATAAAAATAAAGATTATTCTTCTCGTAAAATAGTTGAATATGTAAATAATATGCGTAATCATGAATTCTATACAGATGTTATTGAAACAGATATTAGTAAAGGAGAATTACTTCTTACAAATAAATATCATAAACTACCTGATGGATATGTACCCGAAAATCTAGTTACTATTAACACTACCTACTCTTGGGGAGAATTAGGAAGTCAAAAATGTCAAAAGATAGTTTATGATGCTTTCTTAAAAATGTGGGAAGACGCTAAAAAAGAAGGACATTATTTAATGGTAAACTCTTCTTATCGTGAATATGAAAAACAAAACGCTATATTTGAAAACTATAAATCATCACGTGGATTAGAATTTGCTGAAAATTATGCAGCTCATCCAGGTTTTAGCGAACATCAAACTGGTTTATCACTAGATATTGTTGAAAAAACTCATACATCAAGAGATGCTTTTACTGCAAGTGATGCTTATATTTGGCTTCAAAATAATGCTTATAAATATGGTTTCATTCAAAGATATAAAGAAAGTAAAGAAGATGTTACTGGTACTAAACTAGAAAGTTGGCACTATAGATATGTTGGATTAGAAGTAGCAAGTTACTTGCAAGATAATGATATAACTTTTGATGAATACTACGCATACTTCTTAGAAAAATAATAAAATCGTACATTATGTACGTTTTTATATGCAATCAAGTGTAAAGTAATATAATTATTTTTCATAAGTATACAAAAAAACAATTATACGTGATATAATTAAATGGGTGAAAAAGTTGAATTATCCTAATAATATTAAGAAAAATTTTCATAAACAAATAGACTATGCTAATCGTGGTATGGACTTAGAAGATATCATTAATAATACTAATGAATATCTAAGAGATAAAGACATTGCTCTTATATACAAAAAGCCTACACCGATAGGAATATCTAAAGTTAGTTATAATAATAATAAACTATCAATAGATAAAGCTTATTTTGCTAGTAAGTCTACTCTAGACTATAATGGATTATATCAAGGTAAATATATAGAGTTTGAAGCTAAAAGTACGGAGAATAAAACTTCTTTTCCTGGTTCTAATATTCATGATCATCAAATACTTCATATTAGAAGAGTTATTAAACATAACGGAATAGTATTCTTAATTATAAGAATAAATAATTTAATATATATGTTAAGTGGTAATAACTTTCTAAATTATATAGATAATCATGATAGAAAGAGTATTCCTTATAATTATATAAAAGAAAATGGTATACTTCTTACATATAATTATTTTAAGGGATTAAATTATATAGAATATATAGATAAAATGTAAATGTGGGTGATAAGATGAAGAAATTAAAGAAAATTAATAGAAATAATATTAAAAATAATATTAAGAATATCAAAGTAAAGAATCCTGGTTGGAAAAAAATATTAACAGTTTTATTATTCTTAGGTATAGCATTTGTTAGTATCTGTTTAATATTTGCATTATATATAATAATTGCGTCTCCTGAATTTGATACTAGAAAATTATATCATAAAGACGCTACTGTTATATATGACAAAGACAATAATGAACTTGCAAGAATTGGTACTCAAAATAGAAAAATCATCTATTATGATGAATTACCAGAAGTGTTAATTGATGCCTTAGTAGCAACAGAAGACTCTAGATTCTATCAACATAATGGTGTTGATATGTTAAGATTTATTAAAGCAAGTATTGGTCAACTTACTGGTAACTCAAGTGCAGGTGGAGCATCTACTCTGTCAATGCAAGTTATTAAAAATACTTATACTTCTAAAAATGACTCTGGTTTAAAAGGTATCATTCGTAAATTTACTGATATTTATATGGCTGTATTTAAACTAGAAAGTAAATATACTAAAGATGAAATAATAGAATTCTATTTTAACTCTCAATGGTTAGGATATGATGGTAACTTAAACTACTCTGGTATATATGGAGTTGAACAAGCTAGTCAATATTACTTTAATAAAAGTGCTAAAGATTTAACTCTACCAGAAGCTAGTATGATAGTAGGAATGTTCCAAAACCCTACTTTATATAATCCATATAAGAATCCAAATACAACTACTAAAAGAAGATCCACAGTACTTAGTTTAATGGTTAAACATGGATATATTACAGAAAAAGAAAAACAAGATGCTGAAAAAGTAACTATTCCATCTATGCTTGCTAAAAGTGAAGTTAAAACAGAAAATAATGCTCAAGCATTTATAGATTATGTATTAAAAGATGTTGAAAAGAAAACTAAATTTAATCCATATAAAGAAGAATTACAAATATATACAAACTTTGATCCAGCAGTTCAATCTACTCTAACTAGTGTAGAAAATGGCGAAGCATTTGAATTCCCTAATGAAATAGTTCAATTTGGTATTGCTGTAACAGATGTTAAAAATGGTTCAATTGTAGCATTATCAGGTGGTAGAAATTATCAAGCTAAAGGTTTAAATAGAGCAACTGATATATCTAGACAACCTGGTTCTACTGCTAAACCATTAATGGATTATGCAATGTATATTGAAAATATAAGTCAGAGTACTTACGCAATGTTCTTAGACGAACCAACTACTTATACTAATGGAACTCCTATTAGTGACTACGATAATAGATATAAAGGATTAATAACAATGCGTTATGCCTTAGAAGATTCTCGTAATATACCTGCTCTACTTGCTTTTAAAGCTGTAGCTAATGTAGATAAAGGATTAATTGAAGACTTTGTTCATAATATAGGAATTGATTATGGTAAAGATTTATACGAGTCTGCATCTATCGGTGGTTTTGATGGTGTATCTCCACTAGAACTTGCCGCAGCATATGCTTCATTTGGAAGTGGTGGTTATTACATAGAACCATATTCATTTACTAAAGTTGTTAATGTAGAAACTGGCGATGAATATAAACAATCTTATACTAAAAAACAAGTTATGGAAGAAACTACTGCTTATATGATAAATAATATTTTAACAGGTGTTTATGGTGGACGTGGTCCTAGTGGTGCTCAAATTGGTGGTAAAACTGGTACTACAAACTTAAATGCTGATACTAAAAAGAAATATGGATTACCTGGTGGTGCTACTAATGACTTCTGGATAGTATCATATTCAAGTGATTACTCAATTGCTCTATGGTATGGATATGATTCTTTAGGTAAGAAAGATGAAAATGGTAAACCTTTATACTTAACAAGTGGTATGGGTGGTACAGCAAGAAGAAGAATTATGAACTATCTAGCTACTCACATTCATAAGAGTAATTCAAAATTTCCTACTGCTAAAGGAATAACAACTGCAAATATTGAACTTGAATCATTCCCTACTCAACTATGTAGTGAATTTACTCCAAGTAATTTATGTAAAAGTGAATACTTTGTAAGCGGTGCTGAACCTACTGAAGTAAGTAGTAGATTTAGTAAATTAACTGCTCCTACAAACGGTTCTGCTTCATCTAGTGGCTCAACAGTTCTAGTTAAATGGGATTCAGTAGCTACTCCAGATGCAGTAGATCAAAAGAAATTAGCAGAACACTTTAATGAATATTATGGTGATCATGCTGAAAGATATTATAATAATAGATTAAATTATATAGCAAATAATATTGGTGAATTTGGATATGATGTTTATGTAAAAGTTAATGGTGGCGCTGAAACCTATGTAGGATTCACTACTAACAATTCTTATTCATATACAGGAAGTGGTAACTTAGAATTTATAATAAGAAGTTCTTACTCCATATTTAAATCTAATAGAAGTGACGGATTAAGTATTAAAACAACCGCTAGTGGTTCAATAAATCCAGTTACTCCTACAACTCCTACTACTCCTGCTACTCCAACAACTCCAGAAACACCAAGTGGTGGCTTAGATGATTAAAGACTCATATGAGTCTTTTTTAATACAATAAGTTATTTTTTCTCATGTTTTCTAAACAATTTTATTATTAGTCAAGATCTTTGTACATTTTATTTAGCAACTAAAGGCACCTTATTTGTAAATTTTAGTATGATACTCAATATTTTATTAACTTTCCTATAAGACAAAAAAACTCCATAATCTATTATTAAATAGAAAATGGAGTTTGATATTGACTTAGGGCTTCTAAAGTTTCCTAGGTACCAATCACTTATAATTATATACAAATTGAATTAAATGTCAACAATTTTAGTATAAATTCTTAGTACTTAATACTTTATCTACTACGTTACGTACATTGTCAAAAGTAAATGGTTTAGGTAATACATCTACTATATCATAAGTAAATGCTTTATCTATTCTATCTTTAGATACATCTCCTGTTATAATACATACAGGTATTCTTTTAAATAAGTTATTAGTTTTGAAGTATTCTAATACTTCAAAGCCATCTACTTCTGGCATATTTAAATCAAGTAATAAACAGTATATAGAGTCATCTATATTATTATTAATAATATCTATAGCTTCTTTACCATTTAAAGCACTAATAATTTCATAATTATCTCTAAATGCTCTATCTACTATATTTGCTATCATTCTTGAATCATCTGCTACTAAAATCTTTTTCATAATTATTCTCCTATATATTTAATGGCAAGTGCTGTTATTCTGTTAGCTTCTGCCATTAATTCATCAAATTTTGATTTAACTAAATCTACATTATTTGCTTTACTAGCCATTTCATGTTCTAGACTTAATTCTGCTAATTTTTTAAAACCTAAGTACTTAGAATCACTTTTCATAGCATGAACAAGTATTGCATAATTCTCCATATCTAAATTATTTAAGTATTCTTTTAACTTATCTAATCTAGTTTTTTGTTCTTCAATAAAACTTTCAATAGTTTCATCATAGAACTCTAAGTCACCTAATAGTTCTAAAGAACTTTCTAAGTCTACACCATTGTCTGTTAAAATACTTACATCTCTCATATTCTCACCCTACTTTGATTATATCACATAAAATTAAATAACATAAAATAATCTTCAAAATTGTGTAAACATTTGTAAAAAGAAGCTATTTCATATCCGAAATAACTTCTTTTATTAGTTCTAAACCTATTTTTTTACCCTCTAAATCTTCTACAGGTGATAACTCAATTATATTACCATTCATCTTATAATAAGAATAATATATTCTTAATTTACCTTCTTCATTTAAAGTCTTATCTGTATAAACAATAAAATCTTTATTAGTATTATCATCATGATAAGTAGCAATTGCGTCACATTCTCTATCTTTACCATTTACTTTTCTGTTAAACACTAGTCTATCCATATTTATTACCTTTCCACGCTTTTTATATAATATACATGTTCTGAATCATATTCACTATCTAATTCTACAATTTTAGTTTCTTTATAAGGTACTTCTTTACCATAAAAATCTTTCATACCTTCTTTATTAATTATTATAGCAGGACTTTCTATATTATATTTTCCTACTTTTTTATTACCAATACTTAAGTATTCTACATCTATAACATCTTTATCATGTCTTATTTTATTAAGTCTATGCTCCATACCTAATACTTTTGAAATTATACAAGGATGTATTTCATGAGCAAGTAATAATTCATCTATTGTAATCATTACACCACCATAAAGAATTAATCCACTCATTAAAGTAATACCAGTATACTTAACTATCTTACTCTTATCTATCATACTAATCTTATATCTTCTTTACTATAATTTTCATCAAATATATAATATATTCTAGATACATTACCAGACTCATCTAACTTAATACATCTTAAATCTGTATATTCACACCAATCATGATTTATTTTTCTATCTCCACTTCTTAATACTACAATAGCAGGACCTTTAACTATTTCTAATTCTTTATCTCTAAGAAATTCATAAGTTTCATTTTCACTTATATATTTAGCATACTCTACATCTTTTTCTTCTAATATCTTTTCAATACGATGTTTACAAGCATCTTCACTATTCATAAACTTACTAAGTAAACAACTATTATATTGATGTGTAGTTTGTTCATCTATACTTACTCCATAATAAGCAATTACACTTGTAAGTAATAGAGTCCCTGCATATTTAACTATTTTCTTCTTATCAACCATAAATATCCCTCAAATCTAGGTCATATCCTACCACAATTACAATAATAATTCAATTATTTTAGATATTCATTTAATATTTTTTCTAATTCTTCTTTTTTAATAGGTTTACTTAAATAATCATTAAACCCTATACTTAAATATTTCTCTTTCATACCTACAATAGCATTAGCAGTAAGAGCCACTACTGGAGTATCAAAACTATCTATTTGAGTTAACTTCTTAAATGTTTCAGTTCCACTCATACCAGGCATCATATCATCCATAAATATTAAATCATACTTCTTACCTTCATTTATTAAATCTAAACATTCTTTACCACTTAGACATTCTTCTATATCTAATTTATATTGATCTAACAATCTATGAGCAACTTTTAAATTAATTTTATTATCATCTACTATTAGAACTCTTTTACCTTTTACATTAACTTTCTTAACTACTTTAGCATCTGCTATCTTTATAGTAGGATTATTAATTATTTTTTGATCTATTGATACTGTAAACTTACTACCTTTTCCATATTCACTAGTTACTACTATTTTACCATGCATAAGTCCAACTAACTTTTGAGTAATAGCAAGTCCTAATCCAGTACCTTCAATTGTAATATTCTTTTCTAAATCAAATCTAGAAAACTTACTAAATAATTTATCAAGATTTTCTTTTTTAATACCAATACCTGAATCTTCTACACTTATAATAAGTCTTACAATATTATTCTTAGTAACTGTATTAACATTAAAGTTTATAAAACCATCTTTAGTATATTTAACTGCATTAGTAAGTAAATTTAAAACTATTTGTTTAAGTCTTACATAATCTCCCATTAAATACTTAGGCATACTTGGATCTATATTAGTATTAAATTCAATAGGTTTATCTCCAAGTCTTGCTTTAGCAAGTTTACTTAATTCATCAAATACTTTATAACTTTCATATTCAACATCAACTATTTCTAATTTATTAGCTTCTATTTTAGATATATCTAAAATACCATTAACTATTTCAAGTAAATTTTGACTAGCAGCCATTATATCTCTAGCTTCATCTTTAATAACTTTAATATCATTTTCTTCTAGTATTAACTGACTAAAACCATCTATTGCATTAAGGGGAGTTCTTATCTCATGAGACATACTAGATAAAAACTCAGTTTTAGCGTTATTTGCTCTTTCTGCTTGATCTTTAGCTAAATTTAATTCATTAATTAATTTTATATCTGGATTCTCAATTGTAAAGTACATTAAAAATGTTACAAATGACTCCATCGCAGTCATTAAAAGCATTGCTGGATTATTCTTTTGAATAACTGTTACAATAGAACCAAAAATAATAAATAAAAATAATGGCAAATATTTATTCTTTTTAACATGACTAAAATTAAATACCATAGATACAGTTGATATAAATGCATAGATAAGTCCCAACCCAAAAGCTATATTTGCACTAGGACCATATGAATATATTTTACCTGGTTCTGTACTATAATAAAGTGGTAAATATATCATGATAATAGCCGCTAATAAAGATACTGTAGTAAATATATAATATATATATTTTTTGCTATCTTTATATTTTTTATCATTAGTATCTTTAGATAATAATAGGATATACTCAACAAAGAATGTTATCCATACTATCAAATAGAGTAAATAAGATTTTGACGCTATAACATTCCATACTGGAAATACACTACTATTTGAAATAGTATAATAACACATTAATGCAAGTATTATCCCAACAAAATTAGTTATTAATAAACAAGAATATATTCTATTTTCAACACTTCTTATTCTCTCTTTAGAAAAATACACAATAACTAGAAGACTTATATAAAATAAACTTGTTAATGTAAAAAATGTTCCATTAGACATATTATCACCTATATTCTGAAAAAATTATACCATTAAATACAAAAAAAATACATAAATAATTATTTATTATGTATTTTTCTAACTCTAGAGTTATCATTCTCCATTTTTTCAAGTTCAATATAATTTACTTTACCAGCTGGAGTATATGGTAATTCATCTATAAATCCATAATACTCTGCTCCATCTCTTTCAGGTAATTCTTGTAAACATAATTTTCTTAATTCTTGTTCAATACGATCTTCTTGTCCTTTATATTCTTCTTTTAAAACAACCATTGCTTTAGTCCAAGAACCATTAACATGTTCATCAGATTTTATTCCAATAACACCACAACTTAGAACAGCAGGATGTTTAAGAATAGTATTTTCAATTGTAGAAGGAAAAACATTATGTCCATCAGGTCTTATAATAACTCTTTTCTTTCTATTTCTAACATATAATAAACCATCTTCGTCCATATAAGCTATATCTTCAGGATATAGCCAAACTTCTCCAGTAACATATTCTTTTAAAACTTTATTAGTTTCTTCTTCATTATCTAAATATTTAACCATTATAGATGGTCCATTAATTACTAGTTCTCCTTCTTGATTATAACCAACTTCTTCTCCATTATTATCAAGTATCATTATATTATTTTTAACAAGTGGAATACCAACACTACCAATTTTATTTACCTTAGGTGTACAAGTTGCAACAGCAGATGATGCTTCAGTACATCCATATCCATTAAGTAAACCAGAATGACAATTATGTAGTTCAAAGAAATTAGTAATTGACTTTTCAAATTCTTCTAAAGTAATATCTCCACCAGCTCCTGTAGTTACAAGAAAAGATAAATCCATTCCATCTAATCTTTTATCATGTAAAAGTGGTTCATAATGACTAGGAACTCCCATAAAATGATTAAATCTATATTTAATTAAATAATCTGCCATCTTCTTAGCATCAAATAATGGTATTAATATATTAGTTACCCCTAAATTAAGAGACATATTTAACATACCAATTCCATAAGATAAGAACATTGGCATTATATTAAGCATTAATTGTCCCCTTTTAATATCTATATCTAATACTTCATATTGTTTAGCAACAGCACCCAAACCATAGTTAGATAAAAGCGCTCCCTTAGGTGTACCAGTAGTACCACCAGTATAATCTATACAAGCAATTGGATTTAGAGAATTATCAGCCGTTTTAACTTCTGCATTCTTACTACCCAATCTATGAAACTTATTCCAACTAATGAAATCATACCAGTCTTTTTCTACATCATATTTATTACCAGTTTTAATAGATTCCATAATCATACTAATTTTTTTACTAGTAGGAATAGAATTCATTGGAGACACAACAACTATCTTAACATCATTTTCACTTAAAGCATGTCCTATTTTATTTTTATACTTATCTATAACAAATACCATCTTAGTATTAGACTTTTCTACATTAGATTTTATTAATGATTCATTACTACGTGGATCAAGTATATTAACAGTAACTCCTATTTTATTAGCAGCATAAAATAATTCAACTGTTTCTGGAATAGTAACAGATAACATAGTAATAGTATCACCAGTCTTAACTCCACTCTTAATTAAAGCATCTGCTATTTTATTAACTTCTAAAAATAATTCTTTATAAGTTATATCTCTATCAAAATATTTAAGAGCAACGCCATCTAAATGATCTTTATTATTTAATAATAATCTTTGATATAAAGTAATATCTTCAATATCACTCATAATTGCTTCATCAGTATGATGCTTAAGCCAAGGTTTATCCAAAGAAGGTTTTCCTGTCATTGGACCATAATACTCTCCTGTATTCATTCTCTTTAAATATAAATTTCTTTGTTTTTTTTCTTCAACACTTAGTTTAGCAATTTCTTTTTTATAATCAGTTAAATCCATGATTAATCCCCCAATCAATTAAAATTTATTTTATCATTTTGCGAGAATTAGTCAACACTTTCGACTAAATTCTTCCATATTTTTATCATATATCTTCTGAAAAGTAGGTCTTTTTCTTCTTATTTCATCAATTATAGTATTAAATATCTCTTCATATTCATAAATACATTTCATATCTTTAAGATTTATAAGTACATACCCAACTCTTTTACTAAAAGGTTCTATATTAGTAAGACCATAATCTTCACTTATATTAAAAGCTCCATATTTATATACAAAGTTTATTATTTCTAAGATCATTTCCTTCTTATCTTTAGGATAAACACTTTCAATTAAATACGAAGTTATATCTTCATAAGACTCAGTAATCTTACTTTCTACTTCTAGTATCTCATTATATTTTAATTCTATATATTCTTGATATTTCTCTATAATAGACTCTAATTCATCCCTACTAGGATAATATTCTTCAAATATTCTACTTTTTAATATATTCTTTTCTATAAAGTATTCCTTTTTACTTATTAAAATACTATCAAATACAAGTTTTAAAATTATACAAGTATTATTACCTAATTCTATTTCTAAACTATCTTGTGAAAGTACTTTCAATAACTTATCCATAAACCCACCTACTTTTTAAATAATTCTTGATTTTCTTCTTCAGTATTAAATATACTTACCTCTGGTAAATCACTTATTGAAGATAATCCAAAGTAATCTAAAAACTCTTTAGTAGTTTTATACATATTAGGTTTTCCAGGCATATCACTCTTACCACATACTTTAATTAAATCTTTACTAAGCAACTTTTTTACTATATATTGACTAGCAATACCCCTTATATTATCAATTTCTACTCTCGTAATTGGTTCATTATACGCAATAATTGCTAAAACTTCTAGTTGAGATTGTGTAAGAGTAGATTCTTTTTCACCAAGTAATTTCTTATAATAATCAGCATGTTCTTTTTTAGTAGTTAATTTAAAAGTATCTGCTAAATAACATATTTTAATACCCCTATTACTATTTTGATATTCTTGATTTAACTTATTTAATAAATCTTTACAATCTACTTCATTTATACTTAATACTTGACATATATCATCTATTGTTAATCCTTCATCTCCAACAACAAATAATAGTCCTTCCAAAACTCCTAATAAATCCATTACTTCACTTCTTTTCTATATAAATATTACCAAACACTTTCTCTTGAGTAAGAAGTATCTCATTACTTTTTGTCATATCTAAAAGAGATAAAAAAGTAACTACAATATCTTCACGAGTAAAAGTATCAAATAACTCAGTAAATTCTAATTTTCTTCTAGTATTAAGTATATTTCTTATTTCAAATATTCTATCTTTAATACTTATTTCTTTCTTAGTTACTCTAGTAGTAACTGGTTTTTTATAAAAAAGTCTTTTTTGCATCTCTAGAAAAGCATTAACTAAGTCTTCTAAATCTACATCACTATTAACTAACTTTTCTCCTTCACTATACTCACTTAAACTCTCTGGTATCTTAGTATAATACTCTTGTCTATTATTTTCTAAATCCTTAAAATTATCACATACTTTTTTATACTTTTCATATTCAATAAGTTTATCTCTTAAATCTTCTTCACTTTCAATTTCATATATATCTTCTTCATCTTCATCCATTTGAGTATTAATAAGCATTTTACTTTTTAAATGTAATAACTCTGCTGCCATAACTAAATACTCACTAGATACATCTATATTAGTTTTATCTAAACTATTAATAAATTCTAAGTATTGATCAATTATTTCTTTAATATTTACTTCATATATATCCATTTGGTTAATTCTAACCAAATGTAATAGTAAATCCAGTGGTCCAGAAAATTCTTCTAGTTGTAAATTCATATATTCCCCCTACTTACAAGTATATCCGTATGTCTGCATCTCGAAACTTACTACTTTAGCCATAGTTTCATTCTTATAATAGTGTTCTTCTTTTAATTCACTTAAGTTAGCACTAGTTAAATCTACTTCAACTACTGTTGAAAATCCATTAACACTACTATTAAACGAAGTTTTAACTCCCTTTAAAACATCATAACTAGTCGCACGACTTTGATACTTTTGTAATAATTCATTATAACCAACATCATTTATATTATTATAATCAAATTTATCTTCCAACTTATATAGTAAATCATTACTAAAATAATATTTTATAGTTTGATTATCTTTACTACATTCAATTATGCCCTTACCATTTTGATCTTTAACTATATCAACTACTGGATAATCATCTATATTCTTCTTAGAAAACACTACATAAGTAATATTAGTACTATTAACATTCACACTTAAATTAGTTGTTCCCTTAGCTTTTATAACTGGAACATCCACCTTGAATCTTTCAAGTAATGTCTTTTTATCATCATAAGTCTCTAAAAAATAATTATCTTTTGTAAAATCAATTATACTATCAGTTTTATTAGTTATATCAAATGATATCTTATTAACAATCAAATTAATATTAGAAACTTTATAACTTTCTTCATCTATTAGAAATCCATCATTTAATGTAGCATATACTACTTCTTTAGTATCCTTACTACCATGATGCTTTTTATCATCACCCTTACTATCTATAATAGTTGATGGTGTATGCTTACCAGTTAAATTATTTAAATAAACAGTTATTTCTGGTAAGAATAATATTGCTAATAAGAACGCTACAAATATTATAAATACTCTCCCTACATTATTCTTCTTTTTAAGAACATATCCAATAGTTTGTGGTTTTAATTCAATATTCTCTAACACTACTTTTTCTTGTTTTTTAGCCATATAAATCCCTCAATATCTTTACTCATAAATTATATCAAAAAAAAAGCACTTTAACAACCAGTGCTTGAACAACTATTTGAACTAACTGTTTTAACAAGTTCTGTTAATATCTTATTTAATTCTTTTTCTTGTTTTTTAGTTAATACATCAAAACCACTTTTTTGAGAATCTACTGTACCTTCATGGAAACTTTCAATTTTACCATTTTTAACTGCTACAAGTGTCGGAGCATATAATCTCTTTTCTCCTGTTTTATATTCTTTATTATCTTCATCAGTTAAAACATAATCTTTTAAGTATTCACTCATTAAATTAAGTAAATCATAATAAGAATCAGTACCTTTTTTAGTAGTTTTAATTAATTTATCACTTGTAAGCTCTATTTTACTTCTAATATTCAAAATATCTAAGTAATAAATAGTAGTATGACTTTCACGTGCTATATCTAAAAGTGGAGTTATTAAAGTACGACACCAAGGGCAACCAGCAAATCCAAAATAGATGACTCCAGTACCATTCTTAAGCATCTCAACAGCTTGTGCTTCTGTTATATATTTAATTGTATTATTTTCATTTATTGTAACTGTTGGATAAGTTAAATTTTCATACTTACTACCATTTAATTTTTCGTATTCTTCTTTAAATTTAACTGCATCAGTTACTTCATTATTTTTACTATCACTCTCATGTCTCATAATAGCAAATACACATATACCCACAATTAAAACTGTTACAATCAATATTATTAATAATATAATCTTATTCTTCTTCTCCATTATAAACCTACCTTCGTAAAAAAATTATAACATAGAATATTCTCTATTACAACGGAAAAGAAGCCTAAATAGACTCCTAACCTTCAATTATATATGGATTTTCTAAACTTCCATCACCTGTTGTAGTAATTTTAACATCACTTGTTAGATAGAAGACTGGGCGCGCACCATAGGAGTAAGCCACGTAGTTGAAGTCCACGTCACCGTCACCACGCACACCCCACGCATTGAAGTTGCCACTGCTATAAGCCCCATAACGAGAAAGCGTCCATTCATAACTAGACTTCGTTGTATCATTATTACTTGGATGCATCCAGCCAGTTTTTAATGTACTTGCATTTGATTGTCCTGTTAGTGCTAATGCACTTGACCCTAATGACATTTGATAGTCACTTGCATACATTAACCCTATTTTGGCACTTGGTGTTGTCCATTCACCTACTGTACTAGATTTTCCTGTTCTATTCATTTCATGTAAATATATTTGTTGTGTTGTTATACTATAATAATTTGGTCCACTATTACTATAAGTTTTTGTATTTACTGCACTCCATGTCCAATTTTCTATACGATTACTCCATTCTGTATTTTGTAGATAATCATATGTTGCGTTTGTTAGGAATCCAGAACCATTTAAACTTGCATATAATGTACTATCTTTCCAATTTACATCTGCATTTGTTGAGTTCCATGTAGTATATACCAATTGTTTATATTTAATTAGTTTAACATGATTTTTTCCATTTGCATCTGAGAATACTCCTAGTACTCTATACATATATTTATCTTGATTTGCTGTACAAACTGATTTGTTATTTGTACCAAAGCAGATAAAATTATTTGGATTAGTACTAGTTCCTACCGCACCACTTCCTGTATATCTATAGCCATCTCCTTCTAGTCCACTTTGCCATAAGTTTCCACTTGCGATTAAATAATCTGTTAGTGGTGTTGAATCAGCATGTAACTTACATGAGAATGCTTTTGCATCTCCAATTGTATATGGTTCTATTTTTATTGTGTATGAATTACCTACTAGTTTATCTTGAGTATTTATTGTATTTGTTACACTACTTGTTAATGGTATTGATACACTTTGTCCTTTTGTTAAGCTTTTTATTTCTCCACTTACTATAATTCCATTAGTTCCTGCAGTCGTAAGTTCTTTTAAAGTCATAGTCTTATCTCCAACTACTACTTTTACATCATTATCTGAATTATCAGTGATTGGAGTTGTAACTGTTGCTGTTACCTTATAATTATAAGTACAGTCTAGTGCTTCATCTCCTTCTGGTAATTGTGCTGTTGCTAATGTATAATTTGGATTAGTAGTTAGTGCTAGGCCATTTTCATTTTCATTAGCATAATAAGTCTTTCCTGCATTTGCTTGACTCATTAAATTTGCATCTAAATTAAGATATAATTTAGATGTTTTAATTTGCATTGTTGGGTTTCCTAAGTTGTTTGTTTTACCTGATACCTTAGCCCCTGTCTTATCACTAGTCGCATTTATACTAAAGTATGCATATGTTCCGCCTACTAATAGTAATAATGCTAACACACATACTAAAATAATAATTTGCTTTTTTTCTAACTTCTTCATAATATCCTACTCTTTCTAGGATAATTTTATAATATTTTAAGATTCTTTTCAAGATGAAAAAAGTCACAATAATTTTAAGCGTTAATTTTAAGTAGGATTTAAGCAAGATTTAAGCAAGATAACTTAGCTATTTTCCATGTTTACAACTATCAATATATCCTTCTTTATATAAATACTTTCCAAGTTTACTAATCTCACCTGCTACAATTTGTTGAACTCGAGATATAGATAAGTCATATTTACTTGCAATAATTTTATAAGAATAACATACTCCATAAAATCCATAATACATATAAACCATATCTCTTATTTTAGGTTCTATACTACTTAAATAAACATCTATTTTAACAGCTAATTCACTATTTATATATCTATCTTCTACTAAAGAAGATTCAATTAAATAAGGTATAGTACTACTAAAGTAATCTTCATCTTCTAGACTTATTACTGGATATTTACTTTTTCTACTTAGTTTTTTTAAATAATTACAAACTTTATTCTTTATATAGACTCTTAAAGAATTAGAAAAACAAGTATGATTATTATAATCAAAGTTATCAATACATTCTATTAAAGCTTCCATACCTATACTTACAAGTTCTCTTTTATCTATAAATACATTAGGAAAATAATTGTCTAAAAAATATAAAACTAATCTAGTATTATTTTCGATAACAGTCCTTCTAGCTTCTTTATCACCATTTTGCGCTAATTCAATTTTCTTACGTAATTCATTATCGGTTAATCCTGTAGGCAAGAAGGTATCTTTAAAATAATCAAAGTAAGTATAACTTTCCATAATATCCCCCAAAAAACTTGCCTATATACTAGCACGAACATAGTTGAATTTCTAGTATATTTATTATTTTTTCAATATTTTATATAAAAACCATAATAATTTTAAGCAAGATTTAAGTAAGATTTAAGCAAGATATATTGTATATATTCTTATAAGAAGTTATATTAAAACTAAAGTAACATTAAGAAGTCAATACCTCGATCTAGCAATTAAACAAGAATTAGTATATTTAACTATTCCAGTCAAACCTACAAGCAAAAACCAAGCATATTACAAAAAATAACTATTGATGGATAGTTATTTTTTAATCTTTTGCTCTTCCAAATATACTAACTATAAACGAAAATACTATTGCACTAACAATTGCTATAGAAGGTCTACAAAGTAAATATTGAAATATTCCTAATATACCATTTTCTAAATAACCAGAGTATCCACTATAAAATAGAGAATGTCCAAAATTAGAAATAATTATAGTAGCACCACCACCACAAGTAGTTATTAAATAATCATATATCCCAAAGAAAGATAATACTACTCCAAGTACTGTAAATAAACTAGTAATATGCCCTGGAGTAAGATGAGTATTATCTAGAATTATTTGTCCTAAAAGAGATATAATACCACTACATAAGAATGCATATAAATATATCATGATAAGACCTCCAAACTAACAGCATGACTAATAGCAGGAATACTTAAATGTTGATTTACACCAGTTGTATTATGAAGTGATCCTGTACCTACTATCAAAATCTTTTTATATTTTTTACTTAAAAGTATTTTATTAAATAATACTAGTGGTAAACACACTGGACCACTTCCACCTGAATATACTTCTTGAGTATCACAATACAAACTACATCCACTATCCTTAATATTATTTAGTTCCATTCCATATGTAATACTTGTATATTTCTTTAATATACTAAGTCCATTACAGCCTAAATCTCCTGTTAATATCAAATCATAATAAGATAAACTTCTTTTTAAGTCTTTTAAATGCTCATATATTGTACTACTAGCAGCAGGTGCCATAACTGCTCCCATATTATTAACATCAGTTATTCCCATATCAATAACCTTCCCTATTGTAGCACTTTCTATTCTAATTTTAGACTTATCATGAGTAACCAAACAAGCAACACTTCCTGTTACAGTAAATGTCGATGTATGTGGTTTAGGAGAACCATATTCAATAGGATATCTAAATTGTCTTTCAGCACTTAAATTATGACTACTAGTAACAGTTATAATATTACTAATATCTTTATTATTTAGAAATGTACTAGCTACTATTAAACTCTCTGTAAAAGTAGAACAAGCTGAATATAATCCAATTAAAGGTATATTAAAATTCTTAGATGCATAACTAGTACTTATTATTTGATTAAGTAAATCTCCCCCAACAATCATACTAATATCTTTTTCATATAATCCTTTTTTATTAAGAATACCTTCAATAACCTTTTTTTGCATCTTAATTTCTGCTTGTTCAAAAGTACTTTCTCCATAATAATAATCATTCATCTTACTATCATATTTCTTTAGTTTTGACATTACTTCTAAAGGCCCTACTAAAGTATAAAAATCACTTAAATAAACATTATCAAACTTTATACTAGCCATATAAGATCACCTTAAATATTATTAAGAAAAATGCAGATACTATTCCAAAAAGAATTACAGAACCAGCAAGTTTAAAAAAATTAGCTCCTAATCCTGTTACCATTCCATCTGATTTATAATCTAACATACTAGAAGCAACTGAATGAGCAAAACCTGTTGTTGGTATAATTAATCCACACTTACACTTAGCAACCAAGTTATCAAATTTACCTAACGCTGTTAAAACACATACTACTAAAATAACTATTAAAGTAGACCACATATAAGAATCTGTCTTAGATAAAAAGAATGTTACACTTATAAAACTTGCCATAAATTCATTTAATACTCCAATCATTCCCCCTACTAAAAATGCCACTAAACTATTCTTAAGCCTAGGTTCTTTAGGACTCATATCTTTTACTAATTTCTTATAAGCTTCTATATTCATAAAAAAATCACCATTTATAATATGATGATTTTTCTATTATTTATGCACTAAGACTCATATATTTTCTTAACTTTTCTTTCCCTTTCTTCTCCATTCTTGATACCATTACCTGAGTCATCTTTAATTTTCTAGCTATCTCAGTTTGAGTTAAATCTTCAAAATAATGAGCCCTTATTATTTCTCTTTCACTTGGATTTAACAAACTCAAGGATTCTTCTATATACAAAGTATCATCTATATTACTATTATTACCTGGTATAACTTCATATAGATCTCTTTCTTCATCACTTGTACTATCTAAAGACATAACCTGATTAGATACACTTGTAATATAATCTATCTCACTTACATCTTTTTCTAAATAATTAGCTAAATCCATATTAGTAGGAACTCTCCCATATTCTTGAGCTAATTTATATCTTAATTTTTCTATTTCTTTATATAACTTGAGTACATCTCTACCGTACTTTAATTCTTTGTTATAACTAAGCTGATACATTTCTCCAAATATATAACTAGTAGCATATGTAGAAAATAAAGTATTCTTATCATCTTTATAATTCTTACTTGCTTTAAGTAAACCAAGCATACCAGCTTGATATAAATCTTCTTTATCTACTCCATAGAACTTCTTAGCAATACTCCAAATTAATTTACTATACTTATCAACGTATTCAGTTTCCATGTTATTTATACTTCAATTACTTGAAGTGCCGTCCTTTCTGATTCAGTTCTCTTTATATGTAATCTTTTAACTTTATCAAGTATATCTCCACTACACTCACATAAGTATATCTTTCCTTTATTATTCTTAATAGCTGATTTAGTATTAAGAAGTGCTTCACAACCCAAATCATCTATATCAGATAATTCATACATATTATATACTAAGAATTTTATCTTATGTTTAATTAGTGTTGGTAACAAATAACTATTAATCTTATAAGTACTCTTTCTATTTAATGCTCCCTTAAGTCTACAAAATAAAATGCCATTAACAAACTCCAAATTCATTTTTAACATATTATTCTCTCCTTCATTATTAATATAGTACATATTTAATTATTTTTAAACACTTTCGACAAAACTAGAAAAAACTTTTAAAAAAAGATACATTAATCGACATTTAATGTATCTTTTATTTGCTTTCTTGCAGTATTTACCATCTCTTCATCTGGTTTAACTACACTTAATTTTTGTTTCTTATAACTATAAGTATATTCATATCCACTAGTACCATCTAGTGTATAATCAGTTATTTCATAATCTTTAGGATTCTTAATTTCTTCTTTAATATATTTAATAATATCATTAACATCCATATTAGTAACAAACTTATTATCTAAACTATTTAATATAGTATTATACTTAGTTATTATTTTAGGACTCTTAGCTTTCTCTATTAAAGCACTTAATACTTTAACTTGATTACTTCCCCTAGACATATCTCCATGTGGTAAATTCTTTCTTTCTCTTACGAAAGATAAAGCATGTTTACCATCTAAATTTACATTACCTTTATTGTATGAATATCCATCTTGACTAACAAAATATTGATCATTATAAACATTTATTCCCCCTAGGGCATCTACTATATTTATTAAAGAAGTAAAATTAACTTTAACATAATAGTTAATATCTGTATCAAGTAAGTTACTTATTGCATATATACTAGAATCTATTCCATAAATACCTGCATGAGTTAATTTATCCTTATATGTAGAATTATTTATATGTATATAATAATCTCTTGGTATCCAAGTAATATGTATCTTCTCTTTTTTAGGATTTACTGTAAGTACCATATTAACATCACTTCTAGTAGCACTATTAATTTTACCATAAGTATCTACACCACTTATATATATATTAAATGGATCTTTTAAGATATTTACTCCCTTTTTTAAATCCTTTACCTTACTTTTTACTTCTACTTTATATATTACTTTATATTCTTGATATTCTTCATAGTTTTCTTCCTTTAAAATATCCATTTCAGCACTTTCAAGTACTATACTTTCAACATCTTCATTTATAAGTTCATGAGATAATGTAACCATATCATCGTAATTCTTATACTTAACATTAACTTTTTTATTTATCTTATCCTTGGCACCATCTAATCCTTTTTTATCATAACTATCACTAACACCCATAGTCTTATTCTTTAAATCTTTAATATCTTTATACTTACTTGATTTAAGTACTATAACATTATAAGTTTCATATTTAACATTATCACTCTTAATATTGCTAAATAAATCTAATGTGTTTAACATATAGTAAGACCCTACTGATAATAATAGTATAATTATTATTAAGAATAAATCTCCAAAGAATCTTTTAGCTTTCTTTCTACTAAAAGATAATCTTAATATAAACACATATATTATTAAGAATATTACTATTCCTAATAAAGTAATCCATATAGATACTAAGTTTAATCTAATAAACAAATAACATGTTATTAATATTACTGCAAGTGATCCCAAACTTAATATCTTACTTAACAATTTAATTTTCTTTTTATTTATATTATTTTCCTTTTTCATAACTCACCTAGTCACTATTATACATTATTATTATAATTAAAATAAAGAAACATATAAGTACTTAACATAACTAGACAATATTTTTATATTATTACAAGAAAAAAAGCAATCCAATTGCTTTTTAATATAAGTGTATTATTTATAAAACTTTATAGTATCTTTTATACGAGACACAGTTAAGTTAACGAGACCAAGTCCTTATTCCAATATAAATGGATTTTTTAAACTTCCATCACCTGATGATGTGATTTTAACATCACTTGTAAGATAGAATACTGGGCGCACGCCAATGGAGCCAGCCACGCTGTAGTAGCTCACGCCACCATTGCTACGGACAGGCCACGCATAATAGAAAGTACCAGAAAAAGCCCCATAACAAGAAAGCGTCCATTCATGACTAGACTTAGTTGTATCATTATTGCTTTGGTGCATCCAGCCTGTTTTTAATAAGTCTTTGTTTGTATTTGTTCCTGTTGTTAGTGCTAAAGCACTTGACCCTAATGACAATGCATAATCACTTGCATACATTAAACCTATTTTTGCAACAGGATATTTCCATTCACCACCATTACAGTTTATTGAACCACCCCGTTCATTTTTACATAATGTTCCAGCAGATGTCTTGTGCATTTCGTTTAGAAATATTCCTTTTGGACTACTTTCATCATAATCTGGGTTATTTGTTTGATCTTCATATGTTTTTGTATTTACTGCACTCCATTTCCAGTTTTCTATTTTATTTGACCATGTTGTATTTTGCAAGTAATCATATGTTGTGTTTGTTAGGAATCCAGAACCATTTAAACTTGCATATAATGTACTATTTTCCCAATTTACATCTGCATTTGTATCATTCCATTTTGCTGATATTAATTGTTTGTATTTAATTAGTTTAACATGATTATCTCCATTTGCATCTGAGAATACTCCTAATACTCTATACATATATTTATCTTGATTTGCTGTACAAGTAGATTTATCTGTTGTACCAAAACATATAAAGTTATTTGGAACATTAGACTTATCAGGCTCTGCATTTAACTCAGTACATGAATAAGTAATACTACTTGTATTACTAGGACAACTAGTTTGATATGTATAATTAATAGTAGCACCAGTCGATACAGTAGTTCTTGTATAATTATATAATTTTGGACATGATGGAGTTGTATCTTGATTATTAGCTACTCCTGTATAATTACCATTATCATATGAACATGTTACTCCTTGGCCAACATATCTATAGCCATCTCCTTCTAGTCCACTTTGCCATAAGTTTCCACTTGCGATTAAATGATCTGCTAGTGGTGTTGAATCAGCATGTAACTTACAAGAGAATGCCTTTTTATCTCCACTTGTATATGGTTCTATTTTTATTGTGTATGAATTACCTACTAATTTATCTTGAGTAGTTGCTGTATTGGTTACACTACTTGTTAGTGGTATTGATACACTTTGTCCTTTTGTTAAGTTTTTAATTTCTCCACTTACTATAATACCAGTAGTTCCTGCAGTTGTAAGTTCCTTAAGAGTCATAGTCTTATCTCCAACTACTACTTTTACATCTGAGTCACTATTATCAGTTATTGGAGTTGTTACTGTAGCAGTAACCTTATAATTATAAGTACAGTCTAGTGCTTCATCTCCTTCTGGTAATTGTGCTGTTGCTAATGTGTAGTTTGGATTAGTTTCAAGTGCTAGTCCACTCTCGTTTTCATTAGCATAATAAGTCTTTCCTGCATTTGCTTGACTCATTAAATTTGCATCTAAATTAAGATATAACTTAGATGTTTTTGTTTGCATTGTTGGATTTCCTAAGTTGTTGGCTTTACCTGATACCTTAGCCCCTGTCTTATCACTAGTCGCATTTATACTAAAGTATGCATATGTTCCGCCTACTAAAAGTAATAATGCAAAAGTGAATGCTACAACTATAAGTTGCTTTTTCTTTTCATTCATAATAACCTTCCATTTCTTTCACTTCGTTCAAGTCACACATAGTGATGAAAACTTGAACAAAGTTTATTTTAT
>CAKOMQ010000009.1 GCA_934096715.1 uncultured Bacilli bacterium | reverse complement strand
GGAGATAAGACAATGACTCTTAAGGAACTTACTACTGCTGGAACTAATGGAATCATAGTAAGTGGAGAAATTAAAAACTTAACAAAAGGAAATAGTGTATCAATACCACTAACAAGTAGTGTAACAAATACAGCAAATACTCAAGATAAACTAGTAGGAAATTCATACACAATAAAAATAGAACCATATACAAGTGGAGATACAAAAGCATTTTCATGTAAATTAAGATATAAAATTGATACAACAAAAACACTTGCACAAAATTTAATTGATAGTGGATGGCTATGGCAAAGTGGACTAGAAGGAGATGGTTATAGATATACAGGAAGTGGGGTAGTAGGAACTAGTACTAATCCAAATAACTTTATATGTTTTGGTACAAATAATAAATCAGAATGTACAGCAAATCAAGATAAATACATGTATCGTGTATTAGGAGTTTTCTCTGATGCAAGTGGAGAAAATCATGTTAAACTAATTAAATATAAGCAATTAGAAAAATATGCATGGAATTCGAACAATAAAACTGATATATCATGGGAAAATAGTGATATGTATAAAGGACTTAATGGAAGCTATTTCTTAACAAATACAACATATGATTACTTACAAAATACAGAATGGTCAAATAAGATAGAAAACTGGACATGGAGTGCAGTAAATACAAAAACGTTTGTAGATCTAACAAATAACCCTAGCTATTACCTAAGCAGTCCAAAAGGAATATATTTAAATGAAATGCATAAGACATCTACAGGAACATTATGTACAAATAATAATAGAGGTGCAATAAACTGTAATGGAGGAGCATGGACAAACCCTGAAGCTAAAATAGGATTAATGTATGCAAGTGATTATGCATTGTCATTAGGGTCAAGTGCTTTAGCACTAACAACAGGAACTAATGCAAATAAAGACTTATTAAAAACAGGCTGGATGCATCCAAGTAATAATGACACAACAAAGTCAACTGATGAATGGACACTTTCTCTTAATGGCCTTTTTGGCGGTGGCCGCATGTTTGCATGGTATGTCCATAGAGACGGTTACGTGCACAACATTGATATGACTTTTTCTTATGGCGCGCGCCCAGTCTTCTATCTTACTACAGATGCTAAATTTTCTACTGGAGATGGCAGTCTAGAAAATCCATACATCTTGCAATAGGCTGAAAAATGTATTATAATGGAGTTGTAAATCGATTATGAAAAACAAGATTATTAGATGATGTTTTAAAGAGAGTTAGTGTTGGTGGGAGCTAATAAAATAGTCTAATAGTTACTATTTTCTAGAGGGATTAATACTCCCCGGTTAAAAACCGTTATTAATAATTAAGAAAAATAAAGGATGGTACCGTCTTATATAGACTCCTTGTATCATCCTTTTTATTTTGGAAAGGATTTGGTAAAATGAAAAATATTATTAATGATGAAAGACTAAGTAAATTAAATCATAGTTGTGCACATTTACTTGCTCAAGCAGTAAAACACTTATATCCGGATGCATTATTTTGGGTAGGGCCTGTAATAGAAGAAGGATTCTATTATGATATTGATTTAAATGGTAAAACTATTACCGATGAAGATTTAGTGAAATTAGAAAAAGAAATGAAGAAAATCAGTAAAGACGGTAAAAGAATTGTTAGAAAAGAAGTATCTAAAGAAGAAGCATTAGAAATGTTTAAGGCTGATCCATATAAGTTAGATCTAATTAATAGAATGGATCCAAGTGATACGGTTATAACTGTTTATACTCAAGGAGATTTTACTGACCTTTGTCGTGGTCCACATGTTGATACAGTTAAAGAAATAAAATATTATAAACTTCTTAAGGTAAGTGGAGCTTACTGGAAGGGAGATGCAAATAATCATATGCTTCAAAGAATATATGGTGTTTGTTATGATAATGAAGAAGATTTAAATGAATATTTACATGAACTAGAAGAAGCACGTGAAAGAGATCATAGAAAAATAGGTAAAGACTTAGAGTTATTCATGTCACATGACTTAGTTGGTAAGGGTATGCCTTTATGGCTTCCAAATGGAGCTCTAATTAGAAAAGAATTAGAAAACTATATCTATGAAAAAGAACAAAAAATGGGATATGAACATGTTTATACTCCATGTGTTGGAACAGTTGATTTATATAAAACAAGTGGACACTGGGATCATTATAAAGAAAACATGTTCCCGATGATGAAAGTTGATGAAGAAGAATTTGTTCTTCGTCCAATGAATTGTCCACATCATATGTTAGTTTATAGCAATAAACTTCATTCTTATAGAGATTTACCAGTAAGAATAGGAGAATTTGCTACTGATTTTAGATATGAAGCAAGTGGAGCAGTTAAAGGGCTTGAAAGAGTTAGATGCATGTGTCAAAATGATGCTCACTTATTTGTAAGACCTGATCAAATTAAAGATGAATTTAAAAAAGTAGTATCATTAATACTTGATGTATATAAAGATTTTGGAATAACAGATTATAAATTTAGATTATCATTAAGAGATAAAGAAGACAAAGAAAAATACTATGATGATGATGAAATGTGGAATATGGCTGAAAATAAACTTCGTGAGGTATTAAATGAATACGGTTGTGAATATGAAGAAGCAGAAGGTGAAGCGGCATTCTATGGGCCAAAGTTGGATGTTGAAGTTAAACCAGCAGTAGGACCTGAAGTTACATTATCTACATGTCAACTTGATTTCTTGCTCCCTAGAAGATTTGATTTAAACTATATTGATAGTGAAGGGAAGAAATGTGTACCAGTTGTAATTCATAGGGCAATTCTTGGTACTTTTGATAGATTTACAGCGTTTATAATCGAAGAAACTAAAGGTGCTTTTCCAACATGGCTTGCTCCAATTCAAGTAAATATTTTACCAGTTAATAATACATATCATTTAGAATATGGAGAAAAAGTATATAAAGAATTAAAAGATATGGGTATTAGGACTCTACTTGATGACCGTAATGAAAAAGTAAGTTATAGAATGCGTGAATCAGTAATTAAGAAAATACCTTATACAATTATTCTTGGACAAAAAGAAGTTGATGATAATTTAATATCTTATCGAATTCATGGTAGTGAAGATACTATTACAGTTAGTAAAGATGAATTCTATAAGAAGATAAAAGATGAAATCGAAGGGAGAAAAAATGAAAGATAAAATAACAAATGATGATTTAGTTTTTGAAAAATATAATCCTAGTGATTTAGTACACAGTGAATTAATTTTAAAACTTGCTAAACCAACTGAATATAGTGCTTTTGAAAACTGGCAAGAAATGCTTAGGGATTCACTAGATCATGAGCAAAATGATGACACATATGCTTATATAGTTAGATTAGATAGTAAACCAATTGGTATATGTACAGTAAGCTTTAATATGGATAACTCAGCTATAATATATCAAAAGTTACTTGCTAAACATTTTAATGAACTGGCAAGAGTTGTAAGAGATGCAATGATTGATGAGTTAGCTCTTAACAATATTGATAGGGTAGCTACTGTAATTGATAGTAATGATGAAGTGGCTAAGAGCACATTATACTCAAGTGGATATACAGAAGAAGCTTTTACAAATATAGGAGACTCAGGATATATTCAAGTTACTTTATATGATCGTAATGCACAAAAAAATATGTAGGAATGTCTACATATTTTTAAATGTTATAATTTACGATATAAACCTATTGCTTTACCAAGAATAACACAGTTGTCTAATATAATAGGATCCATAGAGTCATTTTCTGGTTGTAATCTTATATAGTCTTTTTCTTTATAGAATCTTTTTAAAGTGGCTTCATTATTCATGGTCATAGCTACAACTATATCACCATTTTTAGCACTATTTTTTCTTTCTACAATAACGTAGTCATCATCAAATATACCAGCATTAATCATACTATTACCGCTTACATGAAGAGTAAACACTTCTTTTCCTTTTGGAATTAATGAAACAGGTAGATCAAAGAATTCATTAGGAGTTTCAATTGCTGTAATAGGACTACCAGCAGTTATTTTACCTAAAAGGGGAACCTTAACAATATCTTCTTTATTATCAGCATATTCATTTTCACAAAGTATTTCAATAGTTCTAAATTTATTAGAAGTTTTTTTAATATAACCAAGTGATTCTAGATTTTTTAAATGAACGAATACGGTTGCTGGACTAGATAAGTTTATTCCCTCACATATTTCTCTAATAGCAGGTGGATATCCATGAGTAGCGGTATACTTTTTAACATAATCTAAGACAATTTTTTGCTTTTCAGTTAATCTTTTTTCTTTCATAATTTGCGTCCTTTCTTTTACTAATTTTATTTTACAGTATAATTGTCAAAAAGTCAAACAATTGTTTAAAAAAATTCAAAAAAGCATTGACACAGACAAATGTTTGCAATAAAATGTTCTCGAAAGGTTGGTAATAATTATGAAAAATATTTTAAAAACTTATGGAAGCGTTATTTGCTTCTATATCATAGTTCTTGGAGGAGTGCTATTATTAATAAATAAGAATGCTACATATGAATCAGTAAATACTAGTAATTATGAAATTGCTTATAATGAATAAAACTATTTAAAAAAATAAATTTAAATAGTTTTATTGTCAAATTATAGTCTAGTAAAGCAATAAACTAATTGTTATATTACTCATTTATATATATAATTAGATATGAAGGAGAATTATGAAAAAGAAGATATTAATAACTTATGCTAAATATGGAAGTGGTCATGAATCAATTGCAAAGTATATTTGTGATTATTTAATAATTCATAATAAGTCTTATGAAGTTATGCTTTTAGATATGACTCCATATGCTAATATATCAGGTAAATTTGGAATAAATATAATGAAATTTGTTGGTAAGTATCGTCCAGAGAAAATATTCGACTTCTGTTATAACATTTCTGATAATAAGTTAACCAGTAGTATATCTAAAAAATATGCTTTAAGAAGTTTTGATAACACTAAACTAAGAAATACTATTAAAAGTTTTGATCCGGATATTACTATATCCAGTCATTTCTATTGTAGTAATATAATAGCAGAGTATAATAAACTTGGTTTAATATCTTCCAAAATAGTTACTATTATTACTGACTATCATTCTCATGAAACATGGACTTGTAACCATAAAAATGAAAATGCCTATATAGTAAGTAATGATGTTGTAAAAAAAGAATTAATTAAAAGAGGAGTAAGTAGAAATAAAATATATTCCTTTGGGATTCCTTTAAGTAAAAGGGAAGAATTAAAAACCAAAGAGAATATTCTAAACAAATATCGAGTTAATAATGGTAAGAAGAATATTCTATTCTTTGGTGGTAGTAGTGTGGGCAGTCTATATTATTATGACTACTTAAAGATATTTTTAAAACTTAATAAAGATTTTAATATTATCTTCGTAAGTGGTCATAATATAAAACTTAAAAATAAAGTACAAACTCTAGTAAGAAAAGAAGGCTATAAAAATGTAAGAGTACTTGGTTATACTAAAGATGTATTTAATCTTCTTAAAATTAGTAGTTTGGTTATTACTAAACCTGGGGGAGCAACAGTTACTGAATGTTTAGAATTTAAAGTTCCAATGCTTTTAGTACCTGGAGTTGGGGGGCAAGAAAAATATAATGCTAGATATGTTTTTTTAAAAAGATATGGAATATACGCTAAAAACAAAAGAAGATTTAAGAAACTTTCTACAAGTATTATAAATAATCCAAGAATATTAGATTTTTATCGAAAAAATTTAATGAATCAAGATAAAAATGAATGTTTAAAGAAAATAAATAACTTAATAAAAAGGATGTGACATTAATGAAGAAAATAGATAAGCAAATAATAAATAATATAAAACTGATGAGTTTAGAAATGATTAATAGAAGTGGACGTGGACAAGTAGGAGAAGTACTTAGTATGACTCCTTTAATATATGCCATGTATGTATATCATTTGAATATTGATCCTAAAAATCCTAAATATATAAATAGAGATAGAGTAATCTATTCTAATAATTATTTAACACCAGTAATCTATTCTACATTACATATGTGTGGTTATAATATAGGACTTGAAGATTTAAAAGACTATGGAAGAATAAACTCTATTACACCTAGAAACTATTTGAACACTACTCCTGGAATAGAAGTATCTACAAGTATTCCTGGTAGTAGTATAGCTACGTCTGTAGGGGTAGCGTTATCTGAAAGATATTTAAGTAACTTAATTAAAAATATAGATAAAAAAAATAACTTACTAGATTATAATACTTATGTAATATGTAATGAGAATGATTTATTTAGTGCAGTATCTTATGAAGCATTATCTACTTCTTGTAGCCAAAATTTAAATAAATTAACTATTATATATGAACATAATAATATGAATTTTGATGGTGAAGTAGATAGTATTTATCCTGATTACTTGCTAGATAGGTTATTATCATTAGATATTGAACATATTAGAGTTAAAAATGGTGACAATATTAATGATATTCTAAGTGCACTAAAGAAAGCAGATAATACAGATTCTTTAACTTTAATAGAAATAGATACTATATTAGGTAAAGATTCTATATTAGAGGGAAGTAATAAGTTATTTAATACTACTATTAGTGATAATGACTATATTAATTTAAAGAATAAATATAGTATAAGTAATCCATTTGAACCTGATATAGAATATTATTCTTATATAGAGGAAACAATTAATAAAAGAAATAGTAAGTATATGAGTAAATGGAATGAATTATATAAGGTATCTAGAAGAACCCCTAAGATAAATGGAATAATTGAATTACTAGAGAATAATGATTTTAATATAGAATTTAATAGTGATAATTATAAATTAAGTGATAATTATGAAGAAGATATAAGAACAGGTAATAATAAAATATTTAATTTATTTGCTAGTAAGAGTGACTTTAATATTTTAATTACTTTAGATAGTATTAATACTAGTAAAATGATTATTAATAAGGATAAGACTATGACTAGTAATACTCCCCTTAATAAGAATTTAGTATTAGGCAGAAGAGAGTTATCTGCAGGTTTTATTGCAGCAGGTTTAAGTTTAAGTAATTTAAAAGTATTCATATCTACTGAATTATCTAATTTAGGACTATTATATGACTCAATAAGACTTAATAGTTATATGAATAATCCAGTTAATTATATATTTACTTCTAGTTATATAAGTGATATTAATGATGGTGGATTATCTTCTAATATAGAAGGTTTAAATTTACTTAACTCTATACCAAATTTAATAAATATTACTCCAGCTGATATAAACGAAGTTATAGGTAGTTATGAACTTATAAGTAAACATAAAAGATGCTTTTCAATATGTATAGGTAGTAGTGTATTAAAAAAACTTCCTACAAGTAATCCTAAATATGTATCATTTGGGGCTTACAGAATTAAAAGAGAAAACGCTTCTTGTAATGCGATATTTATTAGTAGTGGAACATTCTTAGCTAAAGTTATTAAATATAAAGAAGAACTTATTACTTATGGTATAGATGCTCGAGTAGTATCAATGCCATCTAAGTCTTTATTTGAACTACAAAATGTTAGATACTTAGAACAATTATTACCTAAATGTATTAAGACATTTGTCTTTACTGAAAGTACTAGTGATATCTGGAATAAATATGCTACTAGTAGTGAATATATTTTTAGTATCGATAAGTATATAAAAAGCGGAACATATAATGAAGTAATAAATGATTTAAGTTTAGATGATGATGAAATTAAATCACGTATTATTACTTTAATGAAGGATGCAGAGTGAAACTTAGAATAATCGGATCATCTATAATGTGGAGTAAGGGCAGTCAAGCATCTTATTTAATAGATGATAAACTTCTTATTGATATACCAAACGGTTGTTGTAAAGATTTAAGAAGATTAAATATATTACCTACAAGTATTAATAATATCTTGATTACTCATATGCACGGAGATCACTATTTTGATATACCATTTTATTTACTTAACAAATTAAAGAGTTCTAATGATTTAATAAATATCTGCGTATCTAAAAGTGGTATTAGAAAAATAAGAAAACTAGTATTTTTAGCATTTCCTTATAGTACTTATAATATATTTCATAAGTTAAATATTAATTTTATTACTAAAAATGAATTTAATATAGATAATTATAAGATAACCAAATTAAAGATGAATCATGGTTCTTTAAGACATTCCTATGGTTATATTATTGATGATGGTATTAAGAAGATTGGTATAACTGGGGATACTTCTATATGTGATAGTGTAGAATATATGGCTAGTAAAGTAGATGTTTTAGTATGTGATTCCACTTACATAGAAGGTGATTATAAACACATGGGTATAGATAATATAGAAGTACTTGCTAAGAGTAATCCGAATACTTTGTTTATTCTATCTCATTCATCTGATAAAGTAAAAAAGAAAGAGATAACTCTTGATAATATGATTATTCCAAAAGATGGGGAAGAATTTAATATATAAATTATATTAATAAAGTAATATTAAAAATAATGTGTTTTTAAAAAGGACACGTTATTTTTAATTATTATTTAAGTCTATACCATCAATGCTTGTTTTATAAATCCATTGTTTTAAATCACTATTATCTTAAGTTTCATAGAATTTAATAAGTTTTTCAAAAAAACAAGTTGATTATCTTAGGATATTGTTATAATTCCACAGCTATTATCAATCATAATTTTATTTTTCTTATTAATCATAATAATTCTATAATTAAAAAGCCATTGAGTTTATTCTCAATAGCTTGTATCCATAATGGTATAAGTGAACCGCATTCACTCGTTTACCTAAATTAAGTATACACAAAATTTTGTAAAATATCAACTATTTTATCGCAAAAAAAATATGAATAGAAATGTTAAATAAATATTTAGAATTAATATAAAATAATGCATCTTTTTGAAAATGCATTATTTTTAATTATTATTTAAATCAATACCATCAATACTTGTTTCATAAATCCATTGTTTTAAATCACTATTATCGCCAGTTTCATAGAATTTAATAAGTTTTTCAAAAAAAACGGGTTGATTATCTTGGGATATTGTTATAATTCCACAGCCATTATCAATCATAATTTTATTGGCAAATAACATACCAACTCTTTTATTGCCGTCTATAAACATTTGTCTTCTCATAATCCATAACATAACTTCAATAGCAATTTCTGTTTTAGTTTTATTTGGCTCATTAAGAAGTGATCCAAGTTCTTCTTTGATTTGACTTTCAATTGGAAATTGCGGTTTCCAAGAAGTTCCACCAATATTAACAGGCGTAGTTCTTAGTTTTCCTAAATTTTGATCCAAAACCAATTTATCACAAGTTAGTTTATGTATATGGCATAAGGACTTAAAATCATAATTAATTTCATCATTTTCGAGTATAAATTGCCAAGCATATTTTAAGTTATTAATTGCAATAATTTTATCTACTGTCAAACCATTAACAACACCGCCATCATAAATTGCTTGTGTCTCTGGATAAGTAACTCCAATTCCTTCTAAATTCGCACTTTTCCAAATATAATCAACTATGTTTCTTTTGGCAACGAATACGTTTTGTTCTCTAGTTAAATTAAATTTATTTTTCATGATTCAATTCTCCTTCTTAATTAGCCGTAAAATCAATTTGAAATTTCATTAAATTATCATGTGCTAATTATTACATAATAATAAATAACTAATACTATTTTTCATAGATAATTATACCATGTAATCGTATGCCATGTCTATTTTAATTGCAATTAATCATTTATTATAAATTAAGACTTCTTTACTAAAAGGAGTTTTTTTTATATAATAATAGTGGTGAAAGCAATGGAAATTACTAGTTTAAATAATGATAAAGTAAAGGCATGGAATAAGCTTAAAAATAAGAAATATCAAAACGAATATGGACTATTTTTAGTTGAAGGAGATCACTTACTAAAAGAAGCTTTAAAAGTTGGAGCTCTTGAAGAAATAATATCATCTAGAGATTATGAAACTGAATTACCTTTTTATAAAGTAACTAAAGACATTATGAAGAAATTATCTAGTCAAGTAAGCGGTACTGATATAATTGGAGTATGTACTAAAAGAAGTAATGATATTAGTATTGGTAATAAAGTACTAGTACTAGATAATATTAGTGATCCAGGTAATATGGGGACTATTATAAGAAGTGCAGTCGCCTTTAATATAGATACAATTATAGCTAGTAATAATTCTGTTGATTTTTATAATGATAAAGTAATTCGCAGTAGTGAAGGAATGTTTTTTAATATAGATTTGATTAAAACTGATATAGAAGAAAAGATTAAAATACTGAAAAGTGAAGGCTACTATATAATGGGAACTGATGTGGTTAGGGGTACTAATATAAAAGATGTAAAAAGACCTGATAAATTTGTCCTTATTATGGGTAATGAAGGTAGTGGTATCTCAGAAAGTATTCGAAATATGTGTGATACTTTAATTTATATAGATATGAATAAATCATGTGAAAGCTTAAATGTCGGAGTAGCTACTAGTATACTTTTATATGAGTTAAATAAGGGGGAATAAAATGGATTATATATATATAGGTAAGATAGTTAATACCTTTGGTATTAAAGGAGAAGTTAAAATAGTAAGTGACTTCTATGAAAAGGATAAAGTATTTAAAAGTGGATTTAAATTATATATAAGTCCAATGTATATTGAAGAAGAAATATCATTCACAAGGGTGCATAAAGGTTATAACTTAGTGTTATTTAAAAATTATAATAATATAAATGATGTTCTTAAGTATAAGGGTATGGGAGTGTATATAAAAAGAAGTGATTTATGTTTAGATAAAGATGAATATCTAATTGAAGATTTAATTGGATATCAAGTATATGATGAAGATAAACTATTAGGTAAAGTAGATGAAGTATCTAAAAATAATAGTGTTCTTTTAAAAATAAATAGTGATAAAGTATTCTATATACCTTTTATAGATGAATTTATTATAAAAGTAGATGTAGAAAGTAAAAAAATTATTACTAGAAATGGGAGTGATTTTATAATATGAGAATAGATATATTAACGCTTTTTCCTAGTATGTTTGATGGTGTATTTAGTGAATCTATTATTAAAAGAGCAGTACATGATGGACACATTCAAATTAATCTTATAAACTTTCGTGATTATTCTTGTGACTCACATGGTAAAGTCGACGATACACCTTATGGTGGTGGAGCAGGAATGGTACTTAGTGTTCAACCTATCTTTGATGCAGTTAATGATTTAAAAAGCGATAATACAAAGGTTATTTTGCTAACTCCTGATGGTAATTTATATAAAGAAAAAATGGCTTATGATTTATCTCGCGAGAAACATCTTATTTTAATCTGCGGACATTATGAAGGATTTGATGAAAGAATAAGAAGCATCTGTGATATGGAGATAAGTATTGGGGACTATGTTTTAACAGGTGGAGAAATACCTGCTATGGTTTTAGTAGATTCAATTACTAGATTAATTCCAGGTGTTATAAACGAAGAAAGTCATTTAATGGATTCATTTAACTCTTCTAATTTACTTGATTATCCAGTTTATACAAAACCCCGTGAATTTAACAAAATGTGTGTACCTCCAGTACTATTAAGTGGAGATCATAAGAAAATAGAAGAATATAGATATAAGGAAAGTCTTAAGAGAACTAAAGCCCGTAGGCCAGACTTACTAGGAGATAATCATGAGTAGTTTAAGAAAAAATAATAATGATTTAGAAATTAAAGATATATCCTCTGATAGTAAAGTATTAAAGATAAAAAATAAAGATATGTTAATTAATGTTTATGATGAAGATACAATTAAAAAATTAATTAATAATAAATTTAATAAGCAATATGCTCTACTTCTTAAAGCACTAGTTGAATTTGAAAATAATAATCAAGATGATGATGGTACTGGAGACGTGTTGTATCGTGAATTTGATAGTATATTAGATGAAATAATGTATAAGTATAAAGATTTTTTAAATGAGAAAGAAATAATTATGTATGGTAAAAAACTTATTAATTTAAGAACTAGATTATTAATGATACTTGAAAATAAAGCAATAAGAAGTAGGTAAATAATGAAGTGTGATTTACATATCCATTCAATTTATTCTGATGGTGATAATAGTATAGATGAAATAATTGAATACTTAAATAATAATAATTATGAATATTTTTCAATTACTGATCATGATTCGATCGAGTCATATTATGAATTGAGTAAAAAAGATTTAGGTAATTTAAAATATATTAGTGGAGTAGAAATAAGTACTTATCATAATTTACTTTGCTTTCATGTTCTAGGTTATAATTATCATGGTGATGTAAGTAGTTTAAAAAGCTTACTAGAAGATATTCATGATAAACGAGTACTTCGTGCTAAAGAAACTATTGAAAAGATAGAGAAAAATAATAATATTAAATTTTTGGATGAAGATATTAAGAAAGCATTATCTTATAATGTTGTTGGTAAAAAGCAAATAGCTAAACTACTTAGAAAGAATAATCTAGGAGATGATTATGAATATCTTTTAAAAAACTATATGACTGGACTTCATCCTAGTATAAGTTATCGTTCTAATTTAAGTGCTGCTTGCGCTGCTATTAAAGATTCTGGTGGGACACCAGTTTTAGCACATCCTAAAGAGTATGAAAAAAGATATAATATTAAAATAGAAGATTATATTAAAGAACTAATCAAGTGTGGAATAGAAGGCCTTGAAGTTTTTCATAGTATTCATACTAAAGAAGATACTTTAAGGTATTTAGATATTTGTAAGAAGTATAATTTACTTATATCTGGTGGTAGTGACTTTCATGGTAAAAGTAAAAATAATACACATATTGGTGACTATCTAAAACTTGATAATGTTCGTTTTACAATTATTGACGTGTTAAATAAATAGAAGTTTATCTCTTTAATGATAGGCTTTTTTTAATTAATAGAAAAATCATGTGTAAAGTCTATTAAAATTAAATAATTATTATGTTAAAATAGAAGAGAAGGTGAATAGTATGTACAGTTATTTTAAAGGTTCTATTAAAGAAATAGAAGGAGATCATATAGTAATTGAAGTAAACAATGTAGGTTATAAAATATTTGTAAGTAATCCATATTCTTATAATCTAGATGAATCTACTAAAGTATATTTATATAATCATATTAGAGAAGATGAATATAGTCTATATGGATTTAAAAGCGTTGAAGAAAGAGATATATTCTTAAGACTTATTAATGTTAAAGGAATGGGTCCTAAAACAGCGTTAGGACTTCTAGCTACTGGATCAGTTAATGGTTTAATTGATGCGATTAATAAAGAAAATATTTTATACTTAAAGAAATTTCCTAAGGTAGGAGAAAAACTAGCAAGACAAATAGTTCTTGATTTAAAAGGAAAAATGGAAAGTAAAGATAATCTTTATGATAATGATGAAACAGAAGAATTAATAAGTGTTCTAGAAAACTTAGGTTATAGTAAGAATGATATTAAAAGAATATTACCTAATGTAGATAAATCAAATACTTTAGAAGTTCAAGTAAAAGAAGCATTAAAATTAATGCTTAAGTAAAGGAGATGAATGATTTGAGTAAACTAATATTTAGATATGGCGCAATGGGGAGTGGAAAAACAATGGCTCTTTTACAAGTTGCGTATAATTACAACGAAAGAAATATGAATGTAATTATTATTAAACCTAAATTAGATGAAAAAGGGGGAATAAATATTGAAAGTAGAATTGGTGTTTCTAGACAAGTAGATTATATATTTCCTAATAAAATAAAGATAAGAGATAAAATGCAATTAGATGGTATTCATTGTATCTTAGTTGATGAAGCGCAATTTATGTCACCACATCAAATAGATGAGTTATATGAAATATCAAAAGAATTAGATATTCCTGTTATTTGTTATGGTTTAAGAACTGACTTTCAATCTAAAGGATTTCCAGGTGCTAATAGATTATTAGAAATAGCTGATGAAATAGAAGAATTAAAAACTGTATGTAAATGTGGTAAGAAAGCTACTTTAAATATAAGACTTGTTAATGGTATTCCCGTATTTAAAGGAGATCAAGTATTAATAGATGGTACTGATAATAATGTTATATATGATGGTGTCTGTGGTAAGTGCTATTTAAAATATAAGAAAGAGTATGGAGAATACTAATGGATAAGAGACTAATTGATGCTAAAATAGAGAAAGAAGATATAATGGATCAAAATATTCGCCCTGAGTATTTAAATGAATATGTAGGTCAAGATGAAATAAAGAATAACTTAAAAGTATTTATTGAAGCAGCTAAGATGCGTAATGAAGCACTAGATCATATTCTTTTATATGGTCCACCAGGACTTGGTAAAACAACTCTTGCTCATATTGTTGCTAATGAACTTGGAACTAATATTAAAACAGCAAGTGGACCTAGTATTGAAAAAAGTGGTGATCTAGCAGCTATTCTTTCTACTTTAGAACCAGGAGATGTTTTGTTTATTGATGAAATACATCGTATGCCAACTTTTATTGAAGAAATATTATATCCAGCTATGGAAGACTTTGAAATAGATTTAGTTATTGGTAGTGAAGGTAAAAATAAAAGTATTAAAATAGACTTACCACCATTTACGTTAATTGGTGCTACTACTAAAGCAGGTAATTTATCTAGTCCCTTAAGAGATAGATTTGGTATTGTCTGTAAACTAGAATATTATAACCAACAAGAACTAGAAAATATAGTTAAGAGAACTAGTCGTGTCTTCGATATGGGAATAGATGATGATGCTGCAACTGTTATCGCATCTCGTAGTCGTAAAACTCCTAGAATAGCTAATAGATTATTTAAACGAGTACGTGATTTTGCTTTAGTAGAAGGAGACGGGTATATAACTCGAGAACTAGCTGATAATTCTCTTAATAGACTTAAAGTAAATAGTCTAGGACTAGATCATATTGATATAGAATATCTAACTAGTTTAGTAAATAAATTTAATGGTGGTCCAGTTGGAGTTGAAACACTCGCAACAAGTATAGGTGAAGAGAATAGTACGCTTGAAGATGTAATTGAGCCATATCTTTTGCAAGAAGGATTTATTAAAAGAACAAGAAGTGGAAGAGTTGCTACAGAGAAAACTTATGAATTAATTGAAGGAAGTGACTAAATGATTTTATTAGATGGAAAAAAAGTAAGTAGTGAACTAATAGATAATTATAAAAAGATAATTGAAGAAGAAAACTTAAGTATTAAATTTGCTATTATATGGGTTGGAGATAATCCGGCTAGTAGTATCTATGTAAATAATAAAATTAAGAAGTGTGAAAGTGTAGGTATAGATGTAACTTTATATCATTTAAGTGATAATACTAAGGAAGAAGAACTTCTTAAACTAATAGATGATTTAAATAATGATAGTAGTATAAATGGTATACTAGTTCAATCTCCTATAGGTAATATAAAAGATGAAAGTAAGATATTTAATAGGATAGATGAATCTAAAGATATAGATGGATTTTCTAAAAGTTCAATAGGTAACTTAGTACTAGGTACTCCTAAGTTTGTTAGTTGTACTCCTTTAGGTATTATGAAGTTACTTGACTACTATAAAATAGATGTAAGTGGTAAACATGTAGTAATAATTAATAGGAGTAATATAGTAGGTAAACCTTTATTTCAGCTATTAATTAATAGAGATGCTACTGTTACTATGTGTCATAGTAAGACAACTAATTTAAGTAAATATACTCGTTGCGCTGATATTCTTATTACGGCAGTAGGTAAGCCTAATTTTATTACAAGTGATATGGTAAGTGATGGTGTTACTATTATTGATGTTGGAATATCACGAGTAGATGGTAAAGTAGTGGGGGACGTTGATTTTGAAGGTGTAAAGGATAAATGTTATGCCATAACTCCAGTACCAGGTGGCGTTGGACCAATGACTATAACAAGTGTTTTAAATAATTTAATAGAAAGTGGGAGAAATTAATGGATAAAGAATTAAAAGAAGCTTTAGCTTTAGAAAGAAAAAGACAAGAAAATAATATAGAACTTATAGCAAGTGAGAACTATGTATCAAAGGCTATACTTGAATTACAAGGGAGTATATTAACCAATAAGTATGCCGAAGGTTATCCAGCTAAAAGATATTATGGTGGATGTGAATTTGTAGATATATTTGAAAGTAAAGCAATTGAATATGCAAAAAAAGTATTTGGCTGTAATTATGCTAACGTTCAACCACATAGTGGTTCTAGTGCTAATATGGCAGTTTATAGAGCATTATTAAATCAAGGTGATAAAGTAATGGGAATGGATCTATCTAATGGTGGACATTTAACTCATGGACATAAACTTAATTTTAGTGGTAAAGACTATGAGATAGTATCTTATACATTGGATACTGAAACGGAAATGATTGACTATGATGAATTAGAAAGACTTGCTATAGAAGAAAAACCTAAGATGATTATTGCAGGTGCTAGTGCTTATTCAAGAAGTATTGACTTTAAAAGAATGCGTGAAATAGCAGATAAAATAGGGGCATATTTAATGGTAGATATGGCTCATATAGCAGGTTTAGTAGCGGCACATCTTCATGAGTCTCCTATTCCTTATGCAGATGTAGTTACAACTACTACTCATAAAACTTTACGTGGACCACGTGGGGGAATGATACTTACGAATGATGAAGAAATAGCTAAAAAAATAGATAAGACTATTTTCCCTGGTATTCAAGGTGGACCACTTATGCATGTAATTGCCGCTAAAGCAGAGATGCTATACGAAGCAATGCAACCAGAATTTGTAGAATATCAAAAACAAGTCATTAAAAATATTCAAGCTATGAGTGATGAATTTATTAACTTAGGTTATCATGTTATAAGTAATGGTACAGATAATCATTTAATACTTTTAGATGTTAAAAGTAAAGGAGTAACAGGTAAGGAAGTAGAAAAACTACTTGATAGTATTCATATTACAGTTAATAAAAATACTATTCCTAAAGAAACTGAAAGCCCAATGGTAACTAGTGGTATTAGAATTGGTTCTCCAGCTATGACTACTCGTGGTTTAAATGAAGAAGACTTTAAACATATTGCTAGAATTATAGATTCTGCTATAACTAATAAAGATGATGAATTAGTACTTAATGATTTAGCTAGTGAAGTATTAGAACTTACTAGTAAATATCCACTTAATTATTAGGAGTTAAAAGATGTCGAAGTGGGATAGAGAATATATTAATTTATGTAAAGAGATACTAGAAAAAGGTACTAGAGTAGAAAATAGAACTGGTATTGATACAATTAAACTACCATTCAAATCATTTGAATTTGATTTGAGTGAAGAGTTTCCAATACTTACTACTAAGTTTGTAGCCTTTAAGTCAGCAGTTCTAGAAATGTTATGGATTTATCAAGCTAAGAGTAATGATGTTACTTGGTTACAAGAACGTGGTGTTAAAATATGGAATGAATGGGAAATAGATGAAACAGGTCATTACATGGATAGAGTATTTCCTAAAGAATTTAAACATACTATAGGAACTGCTTATGGTTATATAGTAAATAAATTTAATTTAACAGATAACTTAATAGATAAGTTAAAGAATAATCCACGTGATAGAAGAATGGTAATGAGCCTATGGCAAAATGATTACTTAGATACTGCTGTACTTCCATCATGCGTTTGGAATAGTATGTGGGATGTTACAGATGGAAAACTAAACTGTATTGTAACTGCTAGAAGTAATGATGTTCCTTTAGGAATGCCATTTAATATTACCCAATATGCAACTTTAGTATATTTACTTGCTAGTGTATGTGATTTACTACCAGGTAAACTTTATTATAACGCTAAAGATGTTCATATATATGTAAATCAAATAGATGGTATTAAAGAACAAATAAAAAGATATGAAGAACTTGGAGATTATGAAGCTCCTACTATCTGGATTAATCCTGATATAAAAGATTTCTTCTCATTTGATAATTCTAAAGAATTAAAAGATATTAAACTAATTAATTATAAACATCATGGAAAAATATCTATGCCGGTGGCTGTATGATATCTTTAATTGCCGCTATAGGTAAGAATAATGAACTGGGAAAAAATAATAAACTTATATGGGATATTCCTAGTGACTTAGTATTCTTTAAAGAAAAAACAATTAATCATAAAATTATAATGGGTTATAATACTTATATTTCTATAGGTAGGCCACTACCTAAAAGAACTAATATAGTACTTGTAGATGATCCTTCTAAAATAGAAGATAAAACTAATTTGATAGTCTATTCTAATATAGAAGATCTATATAATATAGAATTATCTACTAACGAAGAAGTATTTATAATAGGGGGTTCTTCTTTATATAATTATTTTTATCCTTTAGCAGATAGAATGTATTTAACACTTATAGATGAAATAGATGATGATGCAGATGTATATTTTCCTACTATTATAGATAGTGATTGGAATAAGACTATCTTAGATAGTAAAAATGAAAATAATATTAATTATAAGCATGTATTATATGAAAGGTGTAAATAAATGAAAGTAGTATTAAAAGTAAGTGGAGAACTTTTAAATAATATAGAAGTTCTTAATAGTTTAATAGATAATATAAATAAGTTAAAAGATAGTAATAAAATAGCTATTGTAATAGGTGGTGGTAACTATTTTAGGGGAAGAGACCACTTAGATATGAAAGAACTTAATAGGGATACAATAGGTATGCTTGCAAGTGTTATGAATAGTTTAACCTTAGATAATTATTTTAGTAATAAAAATATTCCATCTATAGTGTCTACTCCTTTTACATTTCCTAATTTATTAGAAGATTATAGTGATGATGATTTATTAAGACTATATGAAGATAATATAGTTATATTTGGTGGTGGAATAGGTAAATGTGGAGTGTCTACTGATACTAAATGTTTTGAAGTAGCTAAATTACTTAATGCTGATATGATTATAAAACTTACTAATGTAGATGGTGTATATGATAAAGATCCTAATAAGTATGAAGATGCTAAATTATTAAAAAATATTACATTTGATCAAGTGTTAGATAATAAATTAAGTGTTATGGATTTAGGAATGATTGAAGCTTGTAAGATAAATAATATCAAAATAAAAGTAATGAATTTTAATAATATAGATAATTTATTAAGTGATAGTGAAGGAAGTATAATATGCGTGGAAAAATAATAGTTATTGAAGGAACAGACTGTTCAGGTAAAGGCACTCAAAGTGATCTACTTTTAGAAAGACTTAATAAAGATGGTTATCCTACAAAGAAATATGCATTTCCAGTATATGATTCTCCTACTGGTAAGATAGTTGGTGGACCATACTTAGGTAAATCTACTATCTGTAAAGGTTGGTTTAGTGAAGGAGCTAACGAAGTACCAGCTAAAGTAGCATCTTTATATTTTGCAGCAGACAGACTTTATAATATTAAACCAATCTTAGAAGAATTAGATAAAGGCAATAATGTTATCTTAGATAGATATACTACTAGTAATATGGGACATCAAGCAGGTAAAATAAAAGACAAGGCTGAAAGACTTAAAATGTTTAAATGGATAGAAGAACTTGAATATAATCTACTCAAGCTTCCTAAACCAGATATAAAAGTATTCTTATATATGCCATATGAATACTCTAAAAGTCTTCAAACTAATAGAGTAGAACTTGATGAACATGAACTAAGTGAAGATAATTTAAGACATGCTGAAAATGCCTACCTAGAAATGGTAGACTTATATGACTTTATTAAAATTGATTGTATAGATAACTCTAGTATACGTTCTATAGAAGATATAAATAATGAAATATATTCTCATATCTTAGAAAAATTAAATTAACGTAAAGTATTAAAAATATCAATGATAATCTTGTCATTGGTATTTTTAAATGTTAAAATATCCTTATAGAGTAAACAAGTTATCTCTTATTTAAGAAAGGATTAAAATTATGAATAAGAACCAAAGAATATCATTTGTAATTGGAGTATTTGCAATTCTTATCTTTGTAGTTGGAGCAACATATGCTTACTTTAGTATTGGAATTAATAATACTACAACAGACTCAACTGTAACTGGTACAACAAATAAATATGGTACCGCAAGTCTTACTACAAATACTAGTAAGTTATATTTAAAATTTACTAACGACGAAATGAGTGAAGACTATAAAGGTACAACTTATTATGCAAATTCAGATACTGCTGGAACACCACTTACAACTGATCCAAATTATATTCTAGCTACAGCAAGTCTTCAAGATGGTGATTTACCACTTGATTGTGAATATAACTTTAAAGTAACAGCGACAGTTACTAAAGCTATTACTGATGGTAGTGACTCAGATGTAAAAATAACTATTGGGGAAACTACTAAAACATTAAAAGAGTTAGTTTCAGCAGGTACTGATGGAGTTATAGTAAGTGGTAAACTAAAAAGTCTAGTAACAGGAACAAATCAAACAATAAGTTTATCTAGTACAGTAACAAATACATCATCAAATCAAAATGGACTATCAGGTAATTCTTATACAGTAACTATTTCACCATATGCAAGTGGAAGCACAAAATCATTTGCATGTAAGTTACAATATATAATGAAATCAAATAAGACTTTAGCCCAAAACTTAGTTGATAGTGGTTGGCTATGGCAAAGTAATTTAGAAGGAGATGGCTATAGATATACAGGAAGTGGCGCAGTAGGGACTAGTACAAACCCAAATAACTTTATCTGTTTTGGTACAACAAGTAAATCTGAATGTACAGCAAATCAAGATAAATACATGTATAGAGTAATTGGAGTATTCTCAGACACAAATGGTAAAAGCCATGTTAAATTAATCAAATATAAACAATTAATATCAGCAAAATGGAATGATACAATGGCAGATGTAAATTGGGAAGATAGTACATTATATGCAAGTTTAAATGGCTATGGATTCCTAACAAATACAACATATGATTACTTGCAAAACACAACATGGTCAAATAAAATAGAAAACTGGACATGGAGTGCAGTAAATACAAAAACATACGATGAAAGTAATGGGCCAGATTATTACTATGATTTAACACCAAGCCAAATATATTTACATGAAATGAATAGAACAGGAAAATCTAGTACAGTGGGTGAATGGACAAACCCTGTTGCAAAAATAGGATTAATGTATGCAAGTGATTATACATTATCATTGGGGTCAAGTGCTTTAGCACTAACAGGAAGTACTAAAGCAAATCAAGCTACACTAAAAACAGGATGGATGCATCAAAGTAATAATGACACGACAAAAAGTACATGGGAATGGACACTTTCTCGTATTGGGGATGATGGCGGTGGCGGCTTCAATGCGTTGAGTGTCGAAAGCGGCGGTGGCGTGTTCAACTTCGACGTGGACGATGCGGATGGTGCGCGCCCAGTCTTCTATCTTACATCGAATCAAGAGTATTTGGGCGGAAATGGGTCACTTGACGATCCGTTTATTCTGAAGTAAAATAAAAGAGTTAACAAATTAAGAAATTCGGCTTAGCCGAATTTTTACTCATTAAAAATAATTAAGAATGGAGTGTTAGAATGAATATATATGATTATGATTATGAATTACCTGAATCTTTTATAGCACAAACTCCCTTAAAAGATCGTAGTAGTTCTAAATTAATGATTTTAAATAAAGATAATGGAAGTATTAAACATGATCACTTTTATAATATTAAGAATTATTTAAAGAAAGGTGATGTTTTAGTCCTTAATGATACTAAGGTGTTGCCAGCTAGAATATATGGAGTTAAAGAAAGTACTGATGCTAAAATAGAGTTATTGCTTTTAAATAATATAACAGGTGATACTTGGGAATGTCTTGCAAAACCAGCAAAAAGATTAAAAGTAGGTACAGTTATTAAATTTAATGATGACTTAAAAGGTGAAGTAGTAGAAAAACTAGAAGATGGAATAGTTCATATTAATTTTATTTATGATGGAATATTCTTGGAAATATTAGAGAATATTGGTACAATGCCACTTCCACCATATATACATGAAAAATTAAAAGATCAAAATAGATATCAAACAGTCTATGCAAATCTCTTAGGTAGCGCTGCCGCTCCAACTGCTGGACTACATTTCACTAAAGAACTTTTAAGTGAACTTGAAAATATGGGAGTTATTATTACATATGTAACACTTCATGTAGGTTTAGGTACTTTTAGACCGGTTGAGGAAGTGGATATACTTAAACATCATATGCATAGTGAATACTATGAAATGAGTGAAAATGTTGCGAATATACTAAATAATGCTAAAGAAGAAGGAAGAAGTATATATGCTGTTGGTACTACTAGTACTAGAGTACTTGAAACAGTTATGAGTAAATATAATACTTTTAAGAGTTGTAATGGGAATACAGATATATTTATATATCCAGGATATACTTTTAAAGGTATAGATGGCCTTATTACTAATTTTCATTTACCTAAGAGTACTCTTTTAATGCTAGTAAGTGCCTTATCTAAAAGAGAATATATTTTAAATGCTTATGAAGAAGCAAAAAAGAATAACTATAGATTCTTCTCATTTGGAGATAGTATGTTTATAAAAAAAGAAGACTAATGTCTTTTAAGAGAGTCTCTAAAACATAAGTCTTCATAAAGTCTATAATAATCATTATAGGCTTTTTCTATTTTAATTAAGGCTGGTACATAGATACCAAAGTTTATAAAACATATTCTTTTTAATGTATTTTTATCTAGTGCTGTTTCATAAGCTTCTAGAAATTTTAATTCAGGATCCATTGAATTAATTACAAAATAAGCTAGTTCAACGGGTGTCATAATTCCATATACTGATTTATAAGAAGTAATTAGTTTTTCTGATATCATTAAGATTTTCATTGGACATATACTATCTACTTTAATTACTTTTTCTAAAAACATATTTATTGAATCATTTAAAAATTCTTTTCTTTCTTCTGATAAAGTAGAAAAATCTAAGTTTGCTCCGATTAGTTTAAATAATTTTTTACAACCTTCTATACTACCACTAGATATATAATATTCAATGTTATTATCTTTACTTGCCAATTTGAACACTCCTAACATCTTCTTCATTACCTAAGCTTTTTAAGAATTCCATATATTTCTTTTCTAATTTGATAAGAAGTGGTGGATAAATTTTATATTTTTGAAAACATAAAGTTTTTAATTCTTCCTTAGTCTTAACTCTTATAAGTGATTCGTATAAACTTAACTCTGGATCTAGAACATTAATTATAAAATATGCTAATTCATTTATGTCAGCAAGTCCATATACGGTATTGTAAGATGCAATTAATTTATCTGCAGTATATAGAAGAGCAACACGCATATTATATTCTAGTAAAGGGCTAGTCTTTTTAAATTTATCTATTTTATAATCTAAGCATTCAATTCTTTCTCTTTTAATTTCACTAAAGTCAGCTTCTTTAATCATTGCAAGTATTTTATTAGCGGTATCTAATGGAACCTCTGTAAAATAATAATTTGTAAAAGTCATTCTAATCATACTCCCTTTCTTGGGATATATACTATAAAATATTATTTGGATTTTGTCAATATGTTTGATATAATCTTAAGTGGTGAAGAAATGTGGTAGAATTTGAATTAAATAAAACAAGTAATAAAAATAAGGCAAGATTAGGTACTATTAAATATAATGGAAAAGAGTATAAAACACCAATGTTTATGCCAGTTGGTACAAATGCTACAGTTAAAACTTTAGCACCTGAAGAACTAGAAAGTATTGGGAGTGGTATAGTTCTTGCTAATACATATCATTTATGGCTTAAACCTGGTAGTGATGTTGTAAAACATGCAGGTGGGTTACATAAATTTATGAATTACTCTGGTCCTATTCTTACTGATAGTGGTGGATTCCAAGTATTTAGTTTAGCTAAACCAAAAGATATAGAAGAAGAAGGAGTTAAATTTAAAAATCATTTAAATGGGGATAGTCTATTTTTAACTCCGGAAAAGAGCATAAAGATTCAAGAAGACTTAGGAAGTGACATAGTTATGAGTTTTGATGAATGTGTTAAATGGCCTAGTACTCATGAATATATGAAGGAAAGTGTTGAAAGAACTCTTAGATGGGCTAAAAGGGGAAAAGCTGTATTTAAGCATAATAATCAAATTCTTTTTGGAATAGTGCAAGGTGGAGAATATGAAGACTTACGTAAATACTGCGCAGAAGAATTAGTTAAGATGGATTTTGATGGCTATTCTGTAGGGGGCACAAGTGTTGGAGAAGATAAACCAACTATGTATAAAATGGTTGAATATTCTACTAAGTATTTGCCTACAGATAAATTAAGATATTTAATGGGTGTTGGAGATCCAATTGACTTAATTGAAAATGTAATGCGTGGTATCGATATTTTTGATTGTGTAAGTCCTACTAGACTTGCTAGACATGGTCATGCTTATACTCATCATGGTAAGATAAATATTAAAAATAGTAAATATAAAGAAGATTTTACTCCAGTAGATACTAATTGTGATTGTTATGCATGTAAACATTATACTAAAGCATATATAAAACATTTAATTAATGTAAATGAAACATTCGGTGCTAGACTACTTTCTATTCATAATATAAACTTCTTGCATAGATTAATGGATGAAATAAGAATAAATGTTGAAAATGATACTTTAGAAGAATTTAGAGATAAATTTATTCTTGATTACTATGGAAATGATTATGAGTACAAATAAAATAGTAATTATAACACTTTTAATAATACTTCTTTTAATTGGAATTCCTACTTTATATAAAACTATTAATATTCATGAAGATAACTTGTATAAAGTAAATGAAAAGCTAGTAATTGAAGCTTATCAAAAGTGTTTAAATGAAGATAAATGCACTAGTGATAAAGCTACTTTAAAAGAATTATATAATTATAAATATCTTACTAAAGTAGTAGATCCAGTTACTAAAAAAGTATATAGTGAAAATTCTTATGTAATAAAAAAAGATAATAACTACGAATTTGTTATAGTCGATTAGTTATTATCTTTTTTCTTGTTTATTCCTATACTTCCTGCAAAAATACTAATCATTATAAGTATTATATAATAGATAATTGTACCTAACTTAAAATTTAATCCAAATAATAGTGAATTAATAATAAACATAATTAAAATAAATATTATACTAAGCACGAGTCCACTTAAGTATCCCTTACTCTTACTAGTTTTACCATTTAAGAAAGCTAGTATAAAGAATAATACTCCATTAGATACAAGTAGTACTATACTAGTAATACCACTATTTACTCCTAGTAAATTTAGTAAACCTGCTATAAATGAAATCATTAACTCAATTGTTATAAATATAAAAGCATATTTACTATATTTTAAATAATTCATACTTATCACCACTAAAGTATATGTAAGTTATAAAATATTATTAATAAGTACATAATATAATTGGTGATAAATTTGACTCTTTTAATTATAGTATTAAAAACATTATTTTTCTATTTTGTAGTTTTATTTTCTTATAGACTTATGGGTAAAAGAGAAATAGGTCAGTTAGGTATTATAGATTTAATTGTATCTATCTTAATAGCTGAGTTAATAGCGATATCTATTGAAAATAAACATGATCCGATTATCTATGCCTTAGTACCAATACTTGTTTTAGTAGTCTTAGAAATAGCATTTGCTTTTATTTCTTTAAAGAGTCGTAAATTTAGAATATTCTTTGATGGTAAACCTTCATTAATTATTGTTAATGGTAAGGTAAATTATAAAGAGATGGTAAAACTTAGATATTCCTTAGATGATTTATTATTATCTTTAAGACAAGAAAGTATAAAAGACATATCTGAAGTAGAGTATGCTTTTTTAGAAACTAATGGTAAGTTATCAATATTTAAATATAATTTCTTAAAAACTTCTAGTACATATCCAATGCCATTAATTCTTGATGGAGATATTCAAGAGAAAGCTTTAAAATATATTCATAAAAGTAAGGATTGGTTATTATATAAATTAAGAGAAAAAGATTTAAATTATATGGATATCTTCTATTGTTTTTATAAAAATAAGAAACTATTTATAATTAAGAAAACTGAAGTAAAGTAACAAAGGCACATAGTGTGTCTTTTTGATTGCGTTGATATTATACTAGATAACTATAAAAGTATCTGATATAATTGAGTAGGTGTAGTTTATGAAAAAAGAAAATATTAGAAATTTCTCAATTATTGCTCATATAGATCATGGTAAAAGTACACTAGCAGATAGAATACTTGAACTAACTGGGGCAGTAGATAAAAGAGAAATGAAAGAACAATTATTAGATAATATGGATATTGAAAGGGAAAGAGGTATTACAATAAAACTTAATACCGTAACTCTTCCTTATATTTATAATGGAGAAGAATATAAATTAAATCTAATAGACACTCCAGGTCATGTTGATTTTTCTTACGAAGTATCAAGAAGTTTGGCAGCTTGTGAAGGAGCAATCTTAGTTGTAGATGCTGCTCAAGGTATAGAAGCTCAAACACTTGCTAATCTTTATCTAGCAATGCAAAATGATTTAGTTATAATTCCTGTTATAAATAAAATAGATTTACCAAATGCTAATATTGAAAAAGTTAAGAATGAACTTAAAACTAGTTTAGGGTTTAAAGAAGAAGAGATAATTCTTTGTAGTGGTAAAACTGGTGTAGGAGTAAAAGAATTACTGGATAGAGTAGTAGAAAGAATACCGGAACCAGTAATAGATGAAAATAAACCTACTAGAGCACTTATTTATGATAGTTATTTTGATGCTTACAGGGGAGTAATTCTTCTTGTTAAAGTAGTAGATGGTGTTTTAAAAGTAAAAGATAAAATTAAATTTATGGCAACAGGAGCAGAATATGAAATAGTATCTTTAGGTATTCATACTCCAAAAGAAAAAGAATTAAATGAAATAAAAAGTGGATGTGTTGGCTTTATTGGAGCTGCTATTAAAGATATAAGTAGAGTACATGTTGGAGATACTGTAACAGTTATTAATCGTGAAGCAAGTGAACCAATAGATGGATATAAACCAATGAAACCTATGGTATATACTGGTATTTATCCAATAGTCCCTAATAAGTATGATAGTTTAAAAGAAGCACTTGAAAAACTTAAACTAAATGATTCATCGCTTTCATTTGAACCAGAGAATAGTGAAGCCTTAGGTTTTGGTTTCCGTGTTGGTTTCTTAGGATTATTACATGCAGAAATAATTACTACGAGAATAGAAAGAGAATTTGGAATAGATATTATATCTACTAGTCCTTCTGTTATATATGAAGTACATATGACTGATAAAAGTGTTATGTATGTAGATGCTCCATCTAAGATGCCACCTAAAGAAAGAATTGAAAGTATTAGTGAACCTTATATTACAACTAATATAATTGCGCCTTCTTCGTATATTGGGCCTATTATGGAACTATGTCAAAATAAAAGGGGAGATTATATTGGTATTGACTATATAGATACTGAAAGAGTTAATATACATTATGAACTTCCTTTAGGTGAAATAGTATATGATTTCTATGATAAGTTAAAAAGTAGGACTAATGGATATGCATCTTTTGATTATGAACTTATTGGTAATAAAGTAAGTAAGTTAGTTAAGATGGATATTCTCCTTAATGGGGAACCAGTTGATGCATTATCTATGATAGTCCATACTGATAAAGCTTATGAAAAGGGAAGAAATATAACTAAGAAATTAAAAGAATTAATTCCTAGACAAATGTTTCAAATACCTATTCAAGCAAGTATAGGCTCTAAAGTAATAGCAAGAGAAAATATAAGTGCTTTAAAGAAAAATGTTCTTGCTAAATGTTATGGTGGAGATATATCACGTAAGAAGAAGTTATTAGAAGCTCAAAAAGAAGGAAAGAAAAGAATGAAAATGGTTGGGCGTGTAGAAGTTCCACAAGAAGCGTTCTTAAGTATACTAGAAAGTGAGAATTAATATGGAAAAAATAGATTTAAATAGATTATTTGGAAGTGAACAAAGTAAGTTAAATTTCTTTTACCACTCAATCCTTACATTTAGATTACAAACAGATTCAATAGTAGAAATGTTTGATACAGAGAATTTAATTGGAGCATCTAGTGAAGAAGAAGTATTTAATTATTTAATGAAAAACTTAAATAGTTGCCATGATGCTTGGATATTCTTATTTAATGTTCTTCATAATGATCAAGAACATCAAAAACAAGAATTTTATAAGTATTATCAAAAATTAGTTATATCTAGAAAAACTAATAAACAATTATTTATAGAATACTTAAGAGATATAGAAGATGTAGATTACTATAATATAGTTAAGATGAAGAAAGAAGATTATACTTTAGAAGATTATAAAGTATTAGGTAATTTTCAAAGAAAATATGCTTTATCAAGTAGTTATATTGCAGATGTAATAGGTAAACAAAATTCTACCTATGGTGTTTGTCTAAAAAGAGTATTTCAAGATGATCCATGCTTCTTAAATGAATATCAACAATTAATGGATTATACTACATATCTTTCTCAAATTCATCATAAGTCTAGTCAAGGTTCATAATGATTAGTGCAGTATATATTCATATTCCTTTTTGTAGAAGTATTTGTACTTACTGTGATTTTTGTAAATTTATTTATAATAAAGAATGGGCAGATGATTACTTAAAAAAACTAGAATATGAAGTAAGTGATAGATATATGGATGATGAAGTACATACTATCTATATAGGTGGTGGTACTCCATCTATCTTAAATAGACAGGAATTGGATAAATTATTTTCTATAGTTAAGAAGTTTAAAGTTAGTAGTGACTTAGAATTCACCATGGAATGTAATTTAGAAGATATAACTGAAGATTTTATTAAGTATATTAAAAGTAATGGAGTAAATAGAATAAGTATAGGAGTAGAGTCTTTTAACCAACATAACTTAGAAATAATGAATCGTATAATGGATTATGAAAAGTTAGATAATACTCTTAAGATGATAAGAAGAGAAGGTATTAATAATATTAACTTAGATTTAATGTATGCATTACCTGAAGAAAATTTAAAAACTGTTAAAAGTGATATTAAAAAACTAGTTAAATTAAATCCAGAACATATAAGTACATATTCTCTTATATTAGAAGATAATACTTATTTAAAGTATAAGAATACACATCCTATTAACGAAGAGTTAGATTATGAAATGTATAACTATATATGTAAATATTTAACTCGTCATGGATATGTTCATTATGAAATTAGTAATTTTTCACGCCCTGGTTATGAAAGCAAACATAACAATGTTTATTGGCAAAATAAAGAATACTATGGATTTGGTTGTGGTGCAAGTGGATATGTTAGTGGAGTAAGATATTCTAATACAAGAAGTTTATCTAAATATATAGAAAGTGATATCTTTAGTACTAAGGAACTTTTAAGTAAAGATGAAATTATTGATTATCATATGATTTTAGGACTTAGATTACTTAAAGGTATTAATGTAAGTGAATTTAATAATCTATATAATGTAGATATGTTTACAAGATATCCTATAAATACTTTAATTAAATATGAAGACTTAATATATAAAGATGGTTATATATTTATAAATCCTACTAGGATATATGTAATGAATGAAATCTTAAATAAAATAGTATAAAAAACACCGTTTTATAAATATTATTAATAGGTGTTTTTTATGTTGGAAGAATTAAAAATATTAAATGGTACAATAGATTTAAAGTTTGATAAATTAAATAATATATATACTTTAAGTGTTAGTAGTAATGTAGAAAAGCTTGAATTTGAATATAAGATAACAGAAGGATATAATATCGAAGTAATAGATAATTATTTAGATGAAGATATAAATAATGTCTATATTAAAGTTTATAATGATTCAGAAGAAAATATATATACTTTTATTGTTTATAAAGAAAGTAGTTATACATCTAGTTTAATAGATGATTATAAGAATAGTTTAAATGTTAAAGAGAATAATGTTGATTCAAAGATTATATATTCTATAATAATAGGATGTATAATAGTTATCATAATATTTGGAATAATATTATTAAAACCTAGAAAAAGAAGTAAATAGTCTACATTATTTTACATATTTGTTATTTATTTACTTAAAAGTATCTAAAATTTTTGTTATACTAGTAATAGGTGATTATATTTATGAACGTAAATAAATTATTTAAAAGTAAAACTCAAATGATTATATATATTATTCTTAGTATTATAATACTAGGATTATTTGTGTATATAGGGACATATGATTTTAATAAGAAAGTAGATACAGAAGCTAAACAAATTAATCAAATACTTACAATGGTACCAAAGAAGAATATTTATAAATTTACTAATTCAAGTGAAGTAAATAATTTAATTAACTCAACTACTTCTAGTGGTATTGTACTATTTGGCTTTAAAACTAATTGTTGGACAAATTACTTTGCTAAGTATGTTAATGAAGTGGCTATAGAAAATGGTATTAAAGAAATAGGCTATTATGACTTTGAAAATGATAGAAAAGAAAAAAATGGTACTTATGAAACCATTGTAAATAATTTAAGTATATATTTAAAGTATACTGACTATAATACAGCGGATATTCTAGCACCAGCTCTTTTAGTTATTAAAAACGGTAATATTTTAGGTTATATAGATGATACATCATTTAGAACAGGAGATATTACTCCAGATATCTATTGGAATGATTATAATGTAATGACTTTTAAAGATAAATTAAATGGTATATTTAGTGATTATGTAAAGGAGAAAAATGAAAAACAAAAGTAGTAAAATAGGGGTAATAATATTTATATTATTTATTATATGTTTAATAGCAGGTGGACAATATTTATATTATATGACTATTCATAAAGATGATAGTAATATCAAAATAACTAAGAAGTCTGACTATCGAGTAGATCCTAAAAAAGATTATTTCTATTATAAGAATGAAAAAGTTATAAGTGAAAGTGCTGAAATATATTATAAAGATCTTGTTATTAATATAAAAGGATATGAACATATAGCAGATTCTCTAAATGAGCAAAATGCTTCATATATGTCTAATATTAAATATATTAAAGATATGAATTTAATGAGTAATGAAATAGTTAATTATAATAATGATGGTATTTATATGGTTACTTATAGGGAATATAAAACATTTAAATATAATAACTACGCTTCTTTAGTAATTGAAGACTATATATATGATTGCTTTGACCAAAGTGGTATAAAGGGTTATAAAGGTTATATATTTGATATAAGTACTGGTAAATTACTTACAGATGATGAAGTATTAAGTAGATTTAATACTAATATGGATAGTGTTAAAGAAAAGATAAGAGAAAAATTAAATGGTAAGCAAGAAGTAGTAGATGGAGTAGAATTAATTAAGATAGATGACACAGTTAATAATTTTAAAGATTATGCCTTTTATATAGATGATACAGGTATATTAAATCTATCTTATATTGTCAAAACTACAAAAACAGATTATAATGATAGTATAATTATTGGTTAATAAGGAGAGAAATATGAATTTAGATACAGAATTAAAAATGATCGGGGCTATAGAAAGTTTAGAAAATAGACTTCTAAATATTAGAGCAGGTAGAGCTAATCCAAGTATTTTAAACGGTATAATGGTTGAATACTATGGAACACCAACACTACTATCAAGTGTTGCTAATATTACTGTACCTGAGGCTAAAAAGTTATTTATTAAGCCTTTTGATAAAAGTGCTATAAAGAATATTGAGAAAGCTATTAATGAAGCTAATATTGGCCTTACACCTATGAATAATGGTGAAGTAGTTATCTTAACTATTCCTGATCTAACAGAAGATAGAAGAAAAGAATACGTTAAGATGGCTAAGACTATTGGAGAAGAAGCTAAAATTCAATTAAGAAATATTAGACAAGATGATAATAATGATATTAAGAAAGCAGAACTTCCAGAAGATGAACAAAAAAGACTAATGGAAAATGTTCAAGAATTAATTAATAAATATAATAAAATAGTAGATGAAAAAATAAAAGAAAAAGAACAAGAATTAATGCAAATCTAGGGTTTGCATTTTTTGATACTTGAGAAAGTGAGTAACTTAAATGAATAATAAAAAACTATCTGAAAAAGAAATACAAGAAAAAATAAATAAAGTAGATGGTGCTATGGCTCAAGAAGGCATGCCATTAACTAAAGAATTAAAAGAAATACTTTATAATTGTATTACTGGTAAATCAACAACTGAAAAAGAACGCAGTAAGATAATAGAGAAGTATAAAGATATTTAAATTAAAAAAACGCTACACACGAAGTGTAACGTAAATAGTTGCTATTTTCTTAGTTGTGGCGTTAGCACATGATACGAAGCTCAATTTTTCGCATATTTCGCATATGATATTATTGACAAAAAAATATAATTTGATATTATTTTGTTAGTGAGATAGTAGTTCGCTGAGTTACTGAAGGGTACATGTAAGTTGTACCGGCAAGCATGCCTTGTGGGATCGTTCAGTCAGGGGAAATCTCTTTTTTATTTTCGATAGATACTAATAAAAACTTATAGTCTTGTTTTGCTTGACACAATTCAACAATAATTTTAACAAAAGTATTAAATTCAGTTAATTCTAATTGATAAAACTCATATTTTTGGTATAATAATCCTATATGATAGGATGATGATTAAAATGAAAAACTTAAATACCAAACAGAAATCTTTATTTTTAGTAGGATTATTTACATTACTAATATTTATAGTTGGATCAACATATGCTTACTTTAGTATCGGAATTAATAATACTACTACAGACTCAACTGTATCTGGTACAACAAATAAATATGGTACCGCAAGTCTTACTACTAATACTAGTAAATTATATTTAAAATTTACAAGTGATGAAATGAGTGAAGACTATAAAGGTACAACTTATTATGCAAATTCAGATACTGCTGGAACACCACTTACAACTAATCCCAATTACATTCTAGCAACTGCAAGTCTTCAAGACGGAGATCTACCACTTGACTGTGAATATAATTTTAAAGTAACTGCAACTGTAACTAAAGCTATTACTGATGGTAGTGACTCAGATGTAAAAATTACTATTGGATCTACTACTAAAACATTAAAGGAATTAGTATCTGCAGGTACTGATGGAGTTATAGTAAGCGGCAAACTAAAAAGTTTAGTAACAGGAACAAATCAAACAATAAGTTTATCTAGTACAGTAACAAATACAACAACAAATCAAAATGGATTATCAGGTAATTCTTATACAGTAACTATTTCACCATATGCAAGTGGTAATACAAAGTCATTTTCATGTAAGTTACAATATATAATGAAATCAAATAATACTTTAGCCCAAAACTTAGTTGATAGTGGTTGGCTATGGCAAAGCAATTTAGAAGGAGATGGCTATAGATATACAGGAAGTGGCGCAGTAGGAACTGATACAAATCCAGATAACTTTATATGTTTTGGTACTACAAATAAAACAGAATGTACAGCAAATCAAGATAAATACATGTATCGTGTATTAGGAGTATTTGCAGATGCAAATGGAAAAAACCATGTAAAACTAATCAAATATAAACAATTAATATCAGCAAAATGGAATGAAACAAATGCAGATGTAAATTGGGAAGGTAGTACATTATATACAAGTTTAAATGGTGCTGGATTCCTAACAAACACAACATATGATTACTTACAAAATACAACATGGTCAAATAAAATAGAAAACTGGACATGGAGTGCAGTAAATACAAAAACATATGAAGATAAAACAAATAATACAGATTATTATAGAAGTAGTCCAACAGGAATTTATCTAAACGAAATGCATAAGACATCTACAGGAACATCATGTACAAATTACAATAATAGTGCAGTAAATTGTAATGGCGGTGCATGGACAACACCAACAGGGAAGATAGGATTAATGTATGCAAGTGATTATGCATTATCATTAGGTTCAAGTGCTCTAGCACTAACAACAGGAACTGGCACAAATGCTGCAACATTAAAAACAGGGTGGATGCATCAAAGTAATAATGACACAACAAGGAATACTGACGAATGGTCTCTTATCCGTATTGGGGCTAGTGGCAGTAACTTCAATGCGTGGGTTGTGCGTAGTATCGGCGACGTGGCCAACGGCAATGTCGTCGGTACATTTGGGGTTCGCCCAGTCTTCTATCTAACAAATGATGTCAAAATTACTTCTGATGGAACTGGAAGTCTAGAAAATCCATATATAATTAGTGAATAAAAAATAAAGTCATAATCTAGTTTGGAAAGATTATGACTTTTTAATTACTTCTTTAGCGGCATTCATATAACTTCGTGTTAATAGGCCTGCACCAAGTTTAGTACCACCAAAGTATCTAATTACAACAATTAAAATATTATCTAAGTTATTTTGTAGTATTAAATTATATATTGGAGTACCTGCTGTATTACTCGGTTCTTTATCATCACTCTTCTTAGCTAAAGATCCTATCTTATAAGCATAAGGGATATGTCTTGCTTTTTTATGTACTTTCTTTAGTTCTTCTAAAATAGAATTAACTTCTTCTTTAGAATGTACTTCGTAAGATATTGCTATAAATTTTGATTTTTTAATTTCTAGAGTATATGTATTCATTTGATACCACCAAGTTAATTATATCTTATTATTAATGATTTTTGTAGTATAATATAGATATCGGTGGTTATATATGGATAAAGAAAGATTAAAATTAATACCCCATTTACCTGGTAGTTATCAATACTATAACAAAGATGGAGTAGTTATCTATGTAGGTAAAGCGAAAGATTTACATAATAGAGTAAATTCTTATTTTATTGGGGCAAAGTCCGGTAAGACTGCTATGCTAGTAGAAGAAATAGCGGACTTCAAATATATAATAGCTAATTCTGAATTAGAAGCCTTTATAATAGAGTTAAATCTTATTAAGAAGTATGATCCTAAATATAATATTCTTTTAAGAGATGATAAAAGTTATCCATATATAGAATATATTAGTAAACCATATCCTAAACTTATTGTAAGTAGATATTTAAGTATTAAAAAGAAGGATAATAAATTATTATTTGGACCATTTCCTAATCAAGGTGCTGCGAGAAGAATAGTTAATTTAATTAATAGATTATATCCTTTAAAAAAATGTAATGGCAATCCTAAAAAGGTATGTTTATATTATCATATTGGAGAATGTCTTGGATATTGTGAGCATAAAGAAACAGAAGAAGAAATTAGCAATATGGAAAGTGAAATACTAAGTTTCTTACGTGGTAATGAAGATATTCTAAAGAGTAGAATAATGAAAAAGATAGATTTTTATTCTAATGATTTAAATTATGAGATGGCTTTAGAATTAAAAAAAGAACTTCATTATATAGATGTTATTATGGCTAAACAAAAAGTAGAACTACATGACTTTATTGATAGGGATATCTGGGCTATTTATTTTAATCATGGACATATTGCCATAAATATTCTATTTATAAGAAATAATAAATTAATAAATAGTTATAATGATATTTTGACAGTAATGGATGACTATATAAGTGATATGGATAGTTATATGGTTAATTTCTATAATAAACATGAAGTACCGAAAGAGATACTTGTTCCTGAGTCTCTAGAGTTTGAAGATGTTAAAAGTTTAATTAATGCAAATATTTTTGTGCCTAAAAAAGGTAAGAAGAAAAAACTTGTTGATATGGCTTATTTGAATGCTAAAGTAAACTTAGAAAATAATATGGAATTAATAAGAAGAAATGAAAGAGTAACTATTGATGCTAATAAAGAATTAGCAGATTTACTTAATATGGACTATATTAACAGGATTGACTTATTTGATAATTCTAATCTATTTGGTGCTTTCTCTGTATCAGGAATGGTTGTCTATAAGGGCGGTAAACCTGCTAAAAAAGAATATCGTAAATATAAAGTTAGTATAGATAAGAATGATGACTATAACACAATGAAAGAAGTAATTAACAGGAGATATTCTCGAGCTTTAATAGATCATACCGAATTACCTGATTTAATTATTGTAGATGGTGGAGAAAACCAAATAAGGGCATGTAATGATATTCTTAATAATCTTGGTTTAAGTATAATGGTCTGTGGACTTAAGAAAAATGAACACCACCGTACTAATGAACTTATAAATGGTAAGAATATGATTACTTATAAAATAGATAAAGATAGTAATTTATTTCACTATTTAACTAGAATGCAAGATGAAGTACATAGATTTACTATAAATTATCATAAAACTATTAGAAGTAAAGGAAGTATATCAAGTATTTTAGATAATGTAAGTGGTATTGGTAGTGTTAGAAAGAAAGAACTTATAAAAAAATATGGAAGTGTTAAAAGTATCAGTGAAGCAAGTATTAAAGAATTAGATGAAATACTTCCACATAATATTAGTGTTAATTTAAAGAAATTCTTAGAAAATTATAATAATAGTAAATAATCGACAATTTATTTAACTTAAGTATGATACTCTATTAATGGTGATAAGATGAAAAGATATATGGGAAGTGTTATACTAGGTTTAATGATTGGGGGATTATTTACTTTTTATTTTTTAAAAGTAAATAATCAAACTAATGAAATATATGCTTTAGAAGTACTTAATACTAAAGATTTAGAACTTGCTAATAATAAGAGTCGAGAATATACTTCTAGTATGGTTCTAGAAAATGATGATGGATTTCATGTAATACTAGCTATCTATAATAATATAGATCTAATTAATAAGATGCTTGTATATTATGAAGAAAATAATATAGATGTCCATATAAGTAAGTTAGATTGTAGTAATGAATTCTTAAATAAATTAAATAAGTATGAAGATATAGTAATTAATATAGAAAATAAGAATGTATATGAAGATATTAATAAGAATATCTTAAGTATGTATAAGGATACTTTATGAAAAGATTTATTAAGAAGTATAACATATTATTAATACTTTTTATATTAATAATACTTATTAATAGTATAACTAAAATACTTAAACCTACGAGTGTAGAAGTAGATGATTCTTTATATATAAAAGAATTAGAAAATAGATATAATGAATTATTAAAACTAAATAATATAGATAATACATATAAGTTAGATTACTTTAATAGTTATATAATATATAAAGATATATATAACTATAATAGCGAAATAACTATAAGTGGTGGAAGTAATTATAACTTTAAAGTAAAAGACTTAGTTATATATAATAATACTTTAATAGGGGTTATATCTAAAGTAAATAAAAGTACTAGTATAGTAAGATTACTTAGGAATAAAGATACTTTAATAAGTGTTAAAATAAATAATGAAATAGGTGTTCTTAAGTATAAGAATGATTCTTTAGTAGTAGAAAATATAAATAATTATGGTGTAATAAGTAAAGGGGATAAAGTATATACATCAGGTATTGGTAATAGTTTAAGTAATATATTTATAGGTAATATTACTAATATAGAATTAGATAAAAAAGGAATAGAAAAACTTATATATATAGATAATCAAATTAATATAAATGATATCTATTATGTTACTGTTATAAGGAGTACTTAAGTATGATATATCTTGGTATTATATTAGATATACTTACTTTTAATTATACTAGTTTAAAGAGTTTCTTTTTTATAAGATATTTATATAATAAAGGTATTATCTATTATATTTGTAGTGGAGTATTCTTAGATATAATAATATTTCAATCATATTTTATAAATACAATTATTCTAATAATTATTTATTTTATTAATAAGTTATTTAAATACTTTAATAAATCTAACTATATAATATATCTTATTATTAATTTATTTAATATCATATTATTTATAATTCTAACTAATCTATGTAATTTAAATAGTATAAAGTATACTCTTATACTTATAGGTAACTCTTTAATTATTAATATATTATTTTTAAGTATTAGTTATAAAGAAGAAGATAACTTAATATAATTATAGGGGTGTTAGTATGGATATAGATAGTATTACTAAAAGACATAAAGATAGATTAAATAACTCTAGTACTAATAGTAATAATAGTTATTTAAAGAATTTATTTACTAGAATACTTATAAGTATTATCTTAGTACTAAGTATATCTATATATATAAAACATGATAGTAATAATATAGAATATATAAATAAATATCTATTTACAGAAAGTATTCCTTTTACAAAAATAAATAATTTATTTAAAGATAATTTAGGTAGTGTTATACCTGAATATAATAAACATGATATTACTGTTAATAAAGTAGAGAGTCTTATTAATTTAGATTATTCTACTAGTGGAGAATATACTAGTATAAATACAGGTATTAATTATATGGTTAACTCACTTAGTGGGGGATTAGTAGTATATAAAGGTAATAAAGATAACTTAGGTAATACAGTTATTATTCAAGGAAATGATGGAGTAGATATTTGGTATATTGGAGTAGTAGACTCTAATATAAATTTATATGATTATATTAATAAAGATAGTATTATAGGTAATACTGAAGGAGAATATTTAAAATTAAAACTAGTTAAAAATGGTAATCCGATAAGTTATGAAGAATATATTAAATAAGTTTAATATTAATATATTTACTTATCTATATTTTTTAGTATGTCTATCTTGTGGATATATAAGAAATGTCTTAATAATATTTTTTATCTGTATTATTCATGAAATGGGACATATATTTTTTATTAAGTTATTTAATTATAAAGTTATAAGTATAGATATATATCCTTTTGGAGGATATACTAAAGTAGATAAAATGATTAATACTTCTATTAATAAAGATATTCTTATTAGTTTAGGGGGTATAATATTTCAAAGTATTCTTTATTTATTTACTTATAAGTATTCTTTATTTACATATTATAATTTAATTATATTAGTATTTAATTTACTTCCTATTATACCCCTAGATGGTAATAAAGTATTAAATCTCTTCTTAGAAAAGAAATATTCTTATTATTTAAGTTATAAATTAAATATATTTATATCTATTATATTTTTAATTATATTTATTATATATAACTATCTATATAATTTAGATAATATAATTATAATATTATTTTTAATATTTAAATTATTAGATACTCTTAAGTATTATAAATATCTATATAATAGGTTTTTATTAGAAAGATATCTATATAATATAGAATATAAACATATAATATATAATTCAAATAGTTTAAAGGATCTAAAGAAAGAAACAAAACATTATTTTAAAGATAAAGATATCTATTTAAATGAGAAGATATTATTGAATAGATTATTTGACAAAGGACGTATTTTTTGGTAGAATTTATCTTGGTTTTAAGTCATTTCGTTAAAAACCGCACTAAAAAGGTTTAGAAACTAATTTTAGTACCTTAAGGGCGCGACTTAAAAAATATTTGAAGGAGGTATGAAATGAAAGCTATATTTACTACAGGTGGAAAACAATATTATGTATCTGAAGGCGATGTATTATATGTTGAAAAATTAGATGCAGAAGTAGGCAGCACTGTTAAATTTGATGAAGTTTTATTCGTTGATGGTGTAAGTGGTACTCCAACTGTTAAGGGTGCAAGTGTTGAATGTACTGTTGAAAAACATGGACGTCAAAAGAAAATTGTTGTATTTAAGTACAGACCTAAAAAGAAATTTAGAAAAAAACAAGGTCATCGTCAACCTTACACAAAACTTGTTGTTAAGAAAATTAATAAGTAATTATGATTAAGGTAAAAAAAGATAAAAATATTATTACAATATCTGGTCATGCTAATTATGATAAATATGGTAATGATATTGTTTGCAGTAGTGTATCAAGTATTGTATATACTACTATTAATGGGATATTAAATTTAAATTCTAATTCTTTAAGAGTTACAGATAACAATGCTCTTACAATAGAAGTTCTTAGTAATGATGAAGTAACTACTAAATTAATTGATAATATGATGTTACTTTTAGAAGATGTTAAATTACAATATCCTAAAAATATAAGTATTAGTAAAGGAGAATAGACATGGTTTTATATATTAAGTTAAACTTACAAAGATTTGCCCATAAAAAAGGACAATCTTCTACTGACAATGGTCGTGACTCAGCTGGTCGTAGACTAGGCGCTAAACTTGCTGATGGACAACATTGTACTGCTGGTTCTATTATCTATCGTCAAAGGGGAACAAAAATTTATCCAGGAACAAACTGTGGAATGGGTAAAGATCATACATTATTTGCTCTTATCGATGGATACGTTAAATACGAAAGACTAGGCAGAAGCAAAAAGAAAGTAAGCGTTTACGAAACAAAGTAAATTAATTGTAAACTATATAAAACTTCAAAGTTTTAATTGCATTTCTAGCTAAAATTTGATATGATTATCTTGATAGTAAAAGAAGATAGTTGATATTAATTTTAGCCCGAAATTTTTATAACTTATAGTTATAAAGTTCTCTCTCTGTTAGAAAAATTACTACTGGGGGGGGGGCAAGAAACAAACT